>PWMA01000082.1 GCA_003558335.1 Candidatus Methanofastidiosia archaeon
AGCTAGTAAATCCTCTCTTAATTCAAAATAAATAGATCTTTCAGCGAGATTTCCATATTCATCTCTAGCTTCAAATTCAACTTCGTAAGTCCCTGGAGTAAGTCCTGGTGGCACCGCCCAGTTGCTAGAATAAGTACCATCTCCAGATACCCTATCAGGAGATCTGCCATCGTCAAATAAAAGTGTTCCACCAACTGAACTCTCATCAGGACCATAAATATTTGCTCCGACGTGCATGATACTGCTAGCATCTCTAACATTTGCATACAATGTCAGTCTGCCACCATCTTCATTTATCCAAACGTAGGGATGTTGAACACCAGGAGGATTTTTGCCGTCTGGAACTATTTTAACATTACTTATTTTCGGTGGTTCAAGATCATCAAAAAGGGAAGGGTGATAAAGATAATCAGGATGGTCAGGATCCATCCCATCGACAATTGAAAACTGGCCAAAAGTTATAAGGCCTCTAGAATATTCTACACCTTTAAAGGAAAGTCTTCCAAGAGTCAAAAAGTTGGTAAAATCGCCTCTGTGATTGTGAAGTTTGGGCGGTAAATTAGGATCATTTGTTGCACCTGAGGCCACAAGAATAAGAGAAAAGTCTCTATAGTTCAAGACATTTGGATTTCCATCAATAGCCGCTATTTCACCGAATATTGGATTTAAAGTGCTATATTCGGAGGGACTTCTTCTTTCATTGGGATCTAAAAGCCAAGAAATAGGATAAATCTGAACATTTAGATCTGTGTTTGGATAATTTATAGGATTATTATTTTTATCCCTTAAACCAACTGGTGAATCAACGCTTCCATATACTACAAAATAGTTACAGTGGTAGTTACTCCCAGGAGTAGCATCAAAAGCATCCATCACGTCATAGAGTAAATTGCCAAACTCATAGTCATGATTAACTTTGTATCCTGCAGCAGTTGGATTATCCACATACATGATTACTGCAATAGGAACAGATTCAAAGATGTCCTGTTTTGTAAGTTTGTACATAGGTATATTCAAAAAATCGTTGTTATCATAATAACCTTCAAAATCGTTTATGTCTCTATCTATATTAACAGTCCAAGGGCCTAAATTCTCTTTAAATCCTCTTTCATACTGATCAGTCTTAGTATAAACTGGCTGAGCGCCTTCATTTTCCTTCATTACATAAGAGGAGAGATTGACACGAATATAGAGTTTTAAATCAGCTGCTCCATCTGACTTTGGAAGTCTTACCGCATATCTTCCTTGAGAGTTAGTCCTAGTAACTGCCACCGTTTCAAGCCGCTCATTTAAAAATACTATCTCTGCATTTGCCAATCGTGGATCAAATGTTTCCATTACAGCGTTGGGTTCATCTTGTCCTTCGGTATTGTCATAGACATATCCTTGCAATGTCCAAGTTTCGCCAACAATTGGAATTTCCGGAGAAAGGCTTAACAAAATATCATTTGCGCCTTCATTTTTAATATAGATTCTATATTGGCTAGGGCTCAAAGATTCAAATCTAGAGAGAATATTTATCTCCCCACCATATTTTAGTTCAATTACTATGTTTCTTCCAGAAAAATAAGTGTCCATCCCTATCTGTTGTGGTGCAGTGTCTATACCTGGAGCATCCATGATGAACATAATAGTGTCATCATTTTGGTCAACAAAGATATTGCCTTTGTCAAATCTTATATCAATATAACGCTGTGCACCTTCCCCCTCAAATCTAACTTCTCTGATCTTGTTGTCAAGCTCCAAAAGAGCATTCTGCATCGAATTAATCCTAGAAACGTCCCTAGACCTTTCAATTTGAGGCGCTGCAAATTGATATGCTACAAAAACTCCCGCCACAGTAATGGCTAAAATTAACATTACTGTAATTACCTCTACTTGAGCCTTTCTTGATACCGGCCCCCTTTTCCTTATTAGCCTAAATCCCATAGGTATACCTTTGAGTATATAATAATAAATAACAAAAGATTATTTAATATTTTTCCTTTGATTTGCGAATATCTCAAAGACTAAACTACTATCTTTTTTCTTGAAAACTCTGTTCCCATCAATATGGCCATCGCTGAAGAGAATATAAGTATCAATGAAATTATAAGGTCAAGAAATATTCCAGGTGCAGGTGGAAAAATCCCTTTGAATAACAGTAGTAATATGCCTGAAACAACCCACAAAGCTCCAACTAGATACAGTATAATATTGTCACTTCCTTTAAGTCCTTAAGGAGTTCTTGCCATCATTCCAAATACTATAGGAGGTACCCCTGTAAAAACCATTGCCATATAAAATATCAAACCTATAAATTCAGTTTCCAACGTTAAAAATAGTGAAGTGATAGGGTTAGTTACTGAAAACATTCCCATGTTGTTAAACAAGAATAATATAGCAAAAAGTAGCCAAACCCCTCCCAATGCGTAAAGTGTTATCGGAGCAAATATTGAGCTTGAAGTTTTTGTCTTTTTAGTTTCACCTTTATAGTCGCGCATAAGCTCTGTTGTATCAATACCTAACTCTTCAGCCTCTTTTAGAATTTCTTCCAGAGAAGGTTCACCTTCTACTGTTGCAGGTTCACTCTTAAATTCTCTTTTTTTTGAAAAAATAGTATCTACTTTTTCATCTGGAACTGCCTGATTTATCCTTTTTAAAAAATCACTTTCTGAAAATTCATCAAGTGTTTCATCGAGCAAAGCTTCATGTTTTTCTTTGTCTATAGTTTCTATTTTTTCTTCAAAAACTGATTTTTTTTCTGGTTCAAATGTTGGTTGTGGTGCCCCCATGCGCTCAAATGTTTTTTCCATTTCTTGGAGTTTTTCTGTATTCATTCTAATTGATTCAGCTACATGTTCCATTGTTGCTGCGACCCTAGAAAGTGATTCCATCAATCTGTCTTCTTCATCTTCAACGCCTTCGTGCGCAACGCTTGCTTCTAGTAAATCAATAAGTCTTTCAAGCCTTCCTACAAGAGGATCTTCATGAGGGGCCTCATCTTCCACAGCTGCTGCACTCAATATCTCCTTTATCTCGTCAAGTTTAGTAACAATATCTTTTGATTCTAGAGAAGAGCTGCTATAGCCCATTCGAGGCATGATTTGCATAAAGGTATCAAGCTGCTGCTTTAGCTTGACATACTCCATCTTGAGATCATCATAATCATTGCCAACCATTTTATCATCTCATTAATGCTAATTAACATTATAACTTATAAATTTAACTATATAAAGCTTTTTATTAAAAAGTATATAATAATAAACATTGATTACCGATTATTACTTTTTTAATAGTAGTTACCTTTTTATTGTCCTCAAAGCTAAGTTTCTTGAATGAAAGAAAGCATGCACCAGATACTTGAAAAGGGAGAGAGAAAAAATATAGAGTTCAAATCTACCCTAGGAGATGAGCATCTATTAAAGGATAGAAGGGAGAGATTGTCCTCTCAAATGAAGTACAGATTAAAAACTGGCGGTGGAAAGGCCTACTACATAATCGGAGTATCAGATGAAGGAGAAGTAGTTTGTGAATCTGAAGAAGAGTTTGAAAAAACACTTCAAGTAATAAATAGGCTTGCAGAAGGTATTGGTGCAAAGATATCAGAAATAGAAAAGTTCAACGAAAATGGATTTTTTGCAAGAGTAACAATAGAAGAAATAAACTCTGAAAAAGGAATCAAGGAGCATATAACTATAGGAACAATAGGGCATGTAGATCATGGAAAATCAACTCTGATAGGAACGCTTCTTACCGGTATCAAAGATGATGGTATTGGAAAAACAAGGATCTTTCTCGACTTTCTCCCTCATGAGGTAGAAAGAGGTTTGACTGCAGAGATTACCCATGCTGTATTTGGATTTAAAGGAAATCATAGAATCTACCTAAAAAATCCCTTGAAAAAGAAAGAGGTAGCAGAGCTAATAGACCGCTCTACAAAGATAGTTTCCTTTGTAGATTGCCCTGGTCATGCGCCTTGGCTTAGAACTACCGTCCGCGGGATACTTGGGCAAAGAGTAGATTATGTTGTTTTAATAGTTGCATCAGATGATGGGGTAACTCCAATTACAAAGGAGCACTTAGGCATAGCGCTTGCAATGGATATTCCTCTCGTAATTGTAGTAACAAAGATAGATAAGGTGTCAAACGAAGGTGTGAAGCAAGTTATAGGGGATGTTTCAGTACTATTGAGAAGGGTGGGAAAAGTTCCCTTAACAGTTAGAGACGTTGAAACAGCCCGTAACGTTTCAAAGAAAGTTTCAGAAAAATTTTTGATCCCAATAATTAAAACTTCGTCGATTACTCTAGAAGGTCTTGATGTTATTAATGAGCTTTTTTTAAACCTTCCAGAAAAAACAGATGAAGAGCTCTATAAAAGGCCATTTTTGATGTATATTGACAAAGTATACAAAGTTAGAGGGGCAGGAACTGTAGTAAGCGGAAGAGTAAAACAAGGTATTGTAAAAAAAGGCCAAGAGATTCTTTTGGGACCAATAAATGATAGATATCAAAAGGTATCTTGCCAATCAATAAAGCATCACCATCTTGTTCAAACAAAGGGAGAAGTTGGAGACATTTTAGGGATAGCAATTAAAGGCGTTGATATCGACCTAATCAAAAGAGGTATGGTTATAAAGGATGAAAATGGTGAAGGTAAACCTGTAAAAGAGTTTCTTGCAGAAGTTTTTATCTTAAATCACCCAACAAGGATAAGAGAAGGCTATGAGCCTATAATCCACCTTGAAACTCTCTCTGAGACTGTAACCTTTGAAAAAATCTATAATCAAGAATATCTATCTACTGGAGATAGAGCTCTTATAAAAATGAGATTTAAATATAACAGTTATCATCTTAGTGAAGGAGATAAATTTATTTTTAGAGAGGCGCGCTCGAAAGGTATCGGCGGGATTAAAAAGATACTATGAAACTTCAACAAAGCTCTTTATTTCAACTTCTGTTTTAATGGAGTTTCCGATAAAGCATCTATCTTTTGCAAGCTTTATTGCTTCTTCTGCTCTTGGAATGTCCTCTTTTGTAGCAACTGTTACATAGACATTTATCAAAATCTTGGTAAATGTGTAGCCATTTGGAGATTTTTCTAAAAATCCTTTTGCATCTGTTTTAAAGCTTTTAAAGTCGCAATTGACAAGTTTTGCCCTAGAAAGAAATGTTGTAAAGATACAGACATTTTCAGCTGCAACGTAAAGGTCTTCAGGAGTTATAATATCTTCATGCCCTTTAAACTCTGGAGGTGTTGCAACTTCTATTGTTGGCTTTCCTTCCCAAGTGACCTCTCCAATCTTTTCCTTTTTCCAAGTAACTGTATTTTCATATGTATAGACATCTTCTGCCATAAAATCACAATTATAATTAATATTTATTCATTATAAAAGTTGTGGTTTTATCGAAAAAGAGTTTAAGTAATTATAAAATAGAAATAAAAAAATTAACCGACAAGTCTTCTGACGTCAGTTATCTCAACTTGAGTAACATTTGAAATATTTGAAAAGTTGTTCTCAAGTTCATCTGTTCCTCCTGCCTCGTCTCTTCCCAAAAGCATAACCTTTAGAGACACTAGCCCAAAAGCTATAGGTATCTCTTCGATTTTGTGTAGCTCCATATTGGAAGGGACAGAATTTTCAATAGCATTTTTCATTTCCCCGATATCAGCATCAGGAGAATCTGGCATAATCATTGCCGTAATACTTAAATTAAAATCTTTCATCATAACACCTTTATTTTATGGTCCGCTAAACTCTCCGCATTTGCATTCATACTTGTTTACAAGTGTTCTGCATCTTTCACATCTTATAATAATTTCATCACAAGAAGAACAGGGAAATTGAACGGCCTGCTCATTTGAGGTAATCTCTCTCTTACATGATGTACACTTCATTTAAATCCTCCTATCGGGTATCCTTGATGGGTTTATCTAGCCTTATTTTATATGTCTTTCCTTTCTTTTCCCTAAA
>PWMA01000172.1 GCA_003558335.1 Candidatus Methanofastidiosia archaeon
AGGGTTTAAATATAAACATGTTTTAGAAGAATATATTCCAATACATAAACATTTCAAAGAACAAAAAACACATACTATTATTCTTACAAACTATGTAACGCTAGAAGATGGTACGGGGTGCGTCCACACGGCCCCTGGACATGGTCCCGAAGATTACAATGCAGGCATTGAATTTAAATTACCAATATTTTCACCAGTTGGAGAAACTGGAAAATTTACAGAAGAAGCTGGAAAGTATAGTGGAATTTATATTAAAGATGCCAATGATCTGATCATTGAAGATATTGAAGATAAAGGATTTCTTGTTTTTAGAGATTCTATATTCCATAGGTATGCACACTGTTGGAGATGCAAATCATCTTTACTTTATAGAGCTTCTGACCAGTGGTTTATAAAAGTTGAATCTATAAAAGACAAAATACTAGAAGAGAACAGGAAAGTTAATTGGGTCCCTGAGTGGGCAGGCGAAAAAAGATTTCACAACTGGATTGAAGGTGCTAGAGATTGGTGCATTTCAAGGCAGAGGTTTTGGGGCATCCCCTTGCCAATATGGGAATGTTCTTGTGGAAATCTCATTGTTGTTTCTTCTATCAGTGAAATAAAATCCTTGGGTGGAGACGTTACAGAGGATCTCCATAAACCATACATAGATGAAGTTTATCTTAACTGTTCCAAATGTTCAAAAAAAATGAAGCGTGTTCCTGATATCGCTGACGTTTGGTTTGATTCAGGCGCTTCAACCTGGAGTTCACTTGGATATCCTCAAAACAGTGACAAATTCAACGAAATGTTCCCAATTGATTTTATAACAGAAGGTCTTGATCAAACAAGAGGCTGGTTTTATACCTTAATGTTGGAAAGTTTCATTGTTTTTGACCGTGCGCCTTACAATCAGGTATTAATGAATGACTTTGTATTGGATCAATTTGGTCAGAAAATGTCAAAATCTCTAGGAAATGTAGTTGATCCAAAAGAGGTAATTGAAAAATACGGCGCAGATGTCACGAGATTTTATCTATTGTGGGAGATAGCGCCATGGGACAAGTTAAAGTTCAACTGGGAAAATGTTGAAAGCATTTACAGAACTTTTAACATATTATGGAATGCATATAAATTTGTTACACTTTACATGTCTCTAGATAAGTTTGCTATCAACACATCTTTGAAGGATGTAGAGAAATACCTAAGAGATGAGGACAGATGGATACTCTCTAGAATTAATACTATTACAAAAGAAATAGAGGTGAAATTTGATACACTAGAGATCCACTTAATTCCAAGAAAAATAAAAGAATTTATATTGGAAGATCTTTCACGATGGTACATCCGACTCGTAAGGGAACGGATGTGGCTCGAAGGGGATGACAAAGAAAAGATAAGCGCATATGTTACTTCCTTCTACGTATTTAAAAGACTTTCAAAGCTATTGGCTCCCATATCACCATTCATTTCTGATTCAATATACCAAAACTTTACAGATAATTCTTCTGTCCATCTGTCTGAATGGGAATCTCATGATAGTTCATTGATCGATCCTGAGCTAGAATTTAATACATCAGTAATTAGGGACATAATAGAATGTGCCCTACACGCTAGACAAAAAGCAGGAATCAAACTTAGATGGCCAATGTCCAAAGTAATTGTTGAAACACAGGACGAAAGTGTAAAAAAAGCAGTCTCCTCTTTAAAAAGAATTATTAAGAAACAAATAAACGTTAAAGAAGTAATAATTGGAGAAGTTATACAAGAACTCGAAGTCTCACCAAATCACAAATCCATTGGCCCTAAATTTAAGGCAGATGCAAATAAAGTCGTTGAACTGCTAAACACCCACAATCCTTGTTTGATAAAATCTGAATTAGAGAAAAAAGGATTTTTTGATCTAAATGAATTCAAAATCTCTTCTGAAGATGTTATTTTTAACTATTTATTGCCAAAAGGTTATGAGTTAAGTGAATTCCAAAATGGAAAAATATTTCTCTATACTGAACTTACCGAAGAGTTAAAATCTGAGGCAATTGCTAGGGAAGTTATTAGAAGAATCCAAGAAATGAGAAAACAAGCAAATCTAAACGTTGAAGATTATATTTATTCTTACGTACAATCTACCTTTGATTCTTTATTAAAAAACCATGAAGAATATATAAAAAGAGAAACTAGAAGCAAAGCACTACTTTTTTCTAAAGATAATGATTTCCTTGAAAAAGAATGGGACATCGAAGGAGATAAATTCTTAATTGGAATCAAAAAACATAATTGATTTATTATAATAAATAACTTTTTTATACTGAAGTGAAGATTTTGATTTGATATAATGCCCGCTAATGTAACGCCTGAATATCTAAAAGCAGAAGATGCTTACAAATCCGCTAAATCATCCAAGGATAAAATAGCCGCTCTTGAAGCAATGCTAAGTGCAATTCCAAAACATAAAGGAACTGAAAAAATGCAGCTTCAAATAAAGAGAAATTTATCAAGATTGAAAAAGGAATTAGAAAAGGAAAAAGAACAAAAAAAAGGTGGAGCAGGCGGGGCTAGTTTTTTTGTTAGAAAGGAAGGAGCTGCACAAGTGGCTTTAGTAGGGCTTCCTAACTCCGGAAAATCTACACTCTTAAAAGAACTAACTGGGAAAGAAGTGGACATTGGACATTATGCATTTACTACTGTTAAACCTACCCCTGCAATGCTTCAATACAAAGGTATTCAGATACAGTTAGTCGATATGCCTGGACTGATCGAGGGAGTTTCAATTGGAAAAGGAATGGGCGGACCACTAATTAGTGCAATTAGGGCTGTCGATGCAATAGTTATTCTAGTCGATTTGTCAGTTGATCCCATAAAAGATCTTGAACTTATATTAAAAGAGCTTGAAGCAAAAGGTCTAAGAATCAATAAAAAAGTTCCCAACATTGAAATATTAAAACTTCCAACAGGAGGTATTGAAATAGTTGGTGAAAATTTCTTGGTCAATTGTAATTCACAAGATGTTAAAAAAGTTCTTCAAGAAGAAAGAGTTCACAATGCAATAATCACTATAAAAGAACCGGTATCCTTAACTGATATTTTTGAAGTTTTGGACAGTTCTTTGGAGTATAAAAAAGCCATCATAATTGGTACTAAAGGAGATCTACCTGGTAGTAAAGAAGGTCTTGAAAGACTTGAAAAACACGTACAGAACTTTAAAATTGTCCCTGTTTCTGCAATAAATAATGTTAATCTAGACATTATACCTTCGGAGATATTTTCTCTTCTAAATATCATTAGAATCTATACTCGATCTCCTGGTGGGGAAATTGATGACGAGGCAATGCCAATGAAGGTAGATTCTACAACTCTGGATGCTGCAAAAAAAGTTCACAAAACTCTCTATAAAAACTTTAAGTTTGCAAGAGTTTGGGGCGATTCTGCAAAATTTGACGGCCAAAAGGTAGGGCCAGTGCATGTTTTAAGAGACGGCGACATTATTGAGATTCACGTTTGATCTTCTTACCAATCTTCCAAACAAAATTGGAGTAATAATTATAGAAAGCAGCGTAACTATTACTACAGAAGTATATAATTCACTGGATATAACTCCATTAATAAATCCAAATCTTACAATAGCAAGTTCTAAAGATCCTCTTCCACACATCCCCACTCCAATGAGAAGTGAATCTCTGTTACTTAATCTAAAAAGTTTACTTCCTAATCCACACCCTAATATCTTTCCAAACATGGCCCCTAAAAATAATACAGTTATTAGTGGAATATTAATTTGGCTATCCTCTCGATTAAACAATAGTCCGATGTATACAAAGAACAGAGGCATAAAGAAAAACCTCATTAAAGAATTAATCTCGCTAGTTACCTCATTAAATCTTATCCTAAAAGACAACATTGGATCTTCTTTTTCCTTAATTCTACTAAGTATTAATCCAGCTAGAAAAGATCCCACAAGCTCATGAAGTCCAATTAAAGAAGCAAAAAGACCAAAAACCAAGGTAAAAATAAATACGATCATGATCGATTGGTGTCGATATCCTTCAACTAAATATTTTACAATTCTTGAACCTTTTGGCGATGCCAATAACTTACTTAACAATATAGCAATTATAAAAAATATTACAATTCTCAATGTGACATTTCCCACATCTACCAAATTAAAAGTCGACTGCCTCAGTGTAATTGTTGACAACAGACCTATTAAATAAATTGCAATTATATCATCAAAGAACGCTCCACCCAAGAGAATGTGTGAGACTTTTTGATTGCGCTCATTTGCTACCATTCCTCCAATAATTTCAATCGCTGTATTTGTAAGAATTATACTAACAAATAAAGAAGGAATTAAATCAAATCCAAGAAACCAAAGCCCTATAAAACATAAAACAAAAGAAGCCAAAATACCTAACATTCCAATAACAATAGAAGAATATTTAGCTTTTGCCAGTTCTTTATATTCGCTTGTAAGTCCAGCATAAAGCATTATAACTAACAGTCCAATATCTGCTAACAACTCTATTTCACTAGTAGGTTCTATAATCCCTAATAAGAATGGACCTAGAGCTATACCACAAATAACATGCCCTACAATGGGCGAGATATTTTTTCTTTCTACTATATCTCCGAATATCTTTGCAAATAAAAATATCAGTAAGATGTGGGCGAGATCAACCATCTAATACCTCTTCAATTCCTTTTTGAAGCGTTTCCTTCAACAAATTAATGTTACCTTTTTTGTAGCTAATTGGGAGATTAAAAATTTCAGAAAACTCTTTACATCTTTCATGGTATGTTAGCTTATCTCCAAAATCGAGATCAACAACAACGATTCTAGTGTATCCTGCCCTATCAAATACAAGCTTCATTTTATCAACATCAAAAGATCCTACTGTTTCATGTGATAAATCTTTCCAATACTTTGCCCAACCATAAGACATAAACCAGGTTCCAGGCTCTTCATTTATAGTTTTTATGTATTCTTTTCTAGATCCAATGAGCGCGCATATACAATCATCTACAATTTCGTTATCACTATCTTTTAAGATTAATGTTGGAACTCTTATTTTATTATCTTTCATTAGAGTTTTTATATCTCCTAGGGAGTTTCCACAAAGACCAAAAAACAATACAAGAGAATCCACGTGCTTTTCTAATTCTTTTGCTGCAAATCCTACCTCTTTTTTTATCAAAGCTGGATCGACGTGTAATGCAAGAGGCATCATATATAGAATAGCTTCAAGAGATTCCTCTCTCTTTAAGAATTTTGTTGAGCACAACTCTCTCACTATTCTATACCTCTGTGAGCATATAGACTCACTTACGATTTTTTGAAATTCCTTTGAAGCATCGTTATCATATATTAGAATTTTATCTATCTCTGGGAAACTTTCTATTACTTCTAACAGTTCGTCTTCAAAAATTTGGCATATAACTATTCCTATTCGTTTCATGAATTTTTATCTCCCAATCCACAGTATTATTTCCTTAAAGCTAGGCCTTTTTCCATACATTAATATTCCCACTTTAAAGATTTTTGATGCAACTTTGGTTGAAACTATCAAGGAAATCGATAGCACTATTAACGAGAGAATTAAATCAACCATTGGTACTTCAGAAAGTAAGATCCTCATCATCATTATTGTAGGAATAAATGGAGGGATCATACTCAATACTCTTATGAAAGCCACATTCGGATTTTGAACTATCCCAAAAAATAATAGCAATGGGATAAACACTAAAAATGAGACAATTACCGATATCTGTTGAGAATCTCTGGTACTTGTTGAAATTGAGCCTATCATGGCAAATATTGAAGAATATAATAAATATCCTAAAATAAAAAATATCATAATCAAAAAACCTTTTTCAAGTGAAACTAATTGAATACCAAAAATAGATGTGATTATAGCCATACCACTTATCCAAATTCC
>PWMA01000153.1 GCA_003558335.1 Candidatus Methanofastidiosia archaeon
AACGAAAGAAGAGTTGTGGCAGATTTTGAAAATGGCCGAGTCTTTAAAATTTAAACAGAAAACAGGAGAGGCACATGAATTGTTGTATGGTAAAACCCTAGCAATGATATTTCAAAAACCATCAACTAGAACAAGAGTCTCATTTGAAGTAGGAATGAAACAGTTAGGAGGACATGCTCTCTATTTATCTTCCACAGATCTTCAATTAGGGAGAGGAGAAACAGTAGGTGATACGGGCGCAGTTCTCTCTCGGTACTGTGATGGGATTATGGCAAGAGTTTTCGCTCATGATAATATTACAGAGTTGTGTAAAAATTCTACTGTTCCAGTTATAAATGGATTATCTGATCTTTTGCATCCTTGTCAATGTTTGGCTGATTTAGAAACTATCCTTGAAAAGAAACAACACTTCAAAGGACTTAAATTAGCATTTGTTGGCGATGGAAACAACGTTTGTCACTCTCTAATGTTTGGGTCCGCTAAAGTGGGAATGGAAATGACTGTAGTTTGTCCAAAAGGTTACGAACCGGATAAACAAATAGAAAAATTGTCCATAGAAGATGGGCTTAAACTTGAGATAACAAATGATCCAAAAGGCGTCCAAGGTGCCGATGTAGTTTATACTGATGTATGGGCAAGCATGGGAAAAGATACTGAGCATGAATCAAGAGTAAAAACATTCATGCCGTATCAAATAAATGAAAAATTGTTGTCATATGCTCAAGACGACTGCATTGTTATGCACTGTTTACCTGCACATAGGGGAGAAGAAATAACTGATGAATTTGTAGATGGAACAAAATCAGTTGTCCTTGATCAAGCCGAGAATAGAAACCATGCACAAAAAGCAGTCATGGCACTTTTAATGTAGTATGGCAGAATACATTTTATTAAATATTTTTTAATATATTTATTATTACCTTAGAATAGTACTCCATATCTAGAAAAATATATAAACTCTTATACTAAAATCTGTAAAAGGGATAATTATGAGAATTTCTAAATTATATGGCCTTGAATTATATAATACAAAAGGCGAATACATAGGCATAGTAAATGACATTATACTCGAAGTAAAAGAAGGAGTTGTTTTTGGGTTAGCAGTAGGTCAAGAAAAAGGAATAGATAATATTGCAGTTCCGTTCAAAGATGTTTCTGCCATCGGGGATATAGTGATTGTAAGGGCTAAAAAAGAAGGCTCAGTAAAACTTGGAATGTAAATTAAAGGTGTTTTCAAATGACTGGCAAGGTGGAAAAATATCTTTTAGATAAATTGCAAAAGGAAAAACTTCATTTTTCTTTAGTTGACCCTGATAGCTTCTCTGTAGAGGATGCAGAGGAAACCGCCTCAATATCTGAAGAAGCAGGTAGCGATGCAATATTAATAGGCGGTTCAACTCATACCTTGGGAAATTATCTCGATATATTGATAGACTCAATTAAAACTAATACTAAACTTCCCGTAATAATATTCCCAGGAGGCGTGGCTCAAGTATCTCCCAAAGCCGACGCAATTTTGTTTATGTCCTATATGAATTCAAGAAATCCTTACTTTATTACTAAATCTCAAGCCTTAGGTAGTTTTTTAGTAAAAAAAACTGGAATTGAACCCATACCTACTGGTTATTTAGTAGTCGAACCTGGGGAGACTGTAGGCTGGATGGGCGAAGCTGATCTAATTCCTCGAAAAAAACCACAGATAGCCGCCGCTTATTCTTTGGCAGCGCAATATCTTGGCATGAGACTTGTTTATCTTGAAGCAGGTTCGGGAGCTTCTGAGACAATTACGCCGGAAATGGTAGGGTTTGTTAAAAAAGTGATTGATATTCCTCTAATAGTGGGAGGAGGAATAAGATCTCCAGAATCGGCAAAAAAACTTGCTATTGCTGGGGCAGATATATTTGTAACAGGAACTATAATAGAAAAAGAAAAAGAAAAACTCTTTGATATTATAAAAGCTATAAAAAGCTAAGTGGGCGGATTATAGCCCATCTTTTGTAATATTGGCATTGAACTAAGCGACCTACCACAAACCTCAGACCAGGTTTCATCGGTTTTAGTTTGGTCTTGCACCATGTGGGAAGGTGTTCCACCGTTTCCTATGCCCTCTCAGCATTTTTAGAGTTTGTTACCAAACTCCATCTACATCATCTTCATCAGACAAAGGCCGTTTTTTTCTGTTCCTTTACCTTGGATTTCTCCAAGCATCTTTCGATGCCACATCCTGGTCAGGTGGATGGAGCTTCCTCCCTAATGGGAAGCCAATATTCCGCCCACACAATAACATTAATAATGTCAAAGATATAAGTTTTTTCATGAACATTTTAATGATTGGTGAGTACCCTCCAAAGATAGGAGGTATTTCAACTCACATATCACACTTAAAAAAAGAACTTAATAACTATAATCAAAATGTATTTGTATTGACATATTCTTCATCCAAGGAAGAAAAAGTGTATTCTTCTAAGTTACCAAAAAAATTTAGAGGAGTTTTTTTTATTATATTTGGATTTTTTAAAGGTATTTATATTATTAGAAAAAATAGAATTGATTTGATACATTCTCATTTTGCCACTTCTCCCGGATTACTCGGGATTTTGTTGTCTTTTATTACTAAAAAAAAAAGAATTTTGACTGTGCATGGAAGTGATATCAATGTTTATTTAAACAGAAATATAATGGGTAAAGTGATCAAATTTGTTCTTTCTAACTATCCAATAATAATTTCTGTATCTCCTAATCTGTATGAAAGGATTACTCACTTGGTAAAAGGTGAAGTAATTTCAATTCCTAATGGAGTTGATAATTTAAAATTTTTTCCAGATAATTCTGAAAAAACTGGAATTGGGTTTGTGGGAGCTTTAGTAAATGAAAAAAACCCTAAAGATTTCATTGAGTTAATAAAGGAACTTAGGAAAAGAGAAATTGTTGAACCAGCATACATAATTGGTGATGGTTATCTAAGAAAAGAATTGGAAGATTCGTCTAAAGGACTAAATATTAATTTTCTTGGCGAAATAACAGAAACTGAGAAGTATCTCAAAAGATTCAGTTTGATTGTTTCAACTTCAAAAACAGAAGGATTTGGCCTATCTATTTTAGAGGCTATGGCATGCGGAACACCTGTTATTTCATTATCAAGTCCTGGCTCTAATTATTTGTTAGAAAACTTAAGTTTAGTTGTTCAAGATAAAACTCAATTGGCAAATTTATCTGAAAAAATACTTCTAAATTCTCAATTTCGAGATAATCTTTCCAGCAAAGTTTTAGAAAAATCCAAACTATTTACTTGGAAAAAATGTGCTTTAGCAACTTTAGAATCTTATAATAAATTATTATCTAAATAATGGAATGTAAGGATTTATTTTTATTAGAACAAAAAACGAAAAACCTATTCCAAGACCATAGGCTAATATATCATGAGCGATAAACCAACTGTACCCTTGTTCATAAAGATAAATTGTTACTATAATTCTAAATACATTTAAAAAGAACAGACCTAAAAGAAATACAGATAAATATAGAATTTTTTTGAATAGATTTAACGAAGAAAGAATGAATAAAGCAGTAAATATTGAACTTGAAGCTACTCCTACACACATCTTAGATATCTCATATTTTCCCACAGCTATGTAGTTTTCATATGCAATGACGGATTTTTCAATATCTAAATAAGTTAGACCCTCTTTAACATATTCAGCAGTAACTATCCTAATAAAGGCATAATCACTTATAAAATAAAGAAATACAGTTATTATGGTTCCCTTAATAAGAAATAGTAGTTTTGTATAACCATTTTGGCCATATTTCTCAATTATTTTATTTTTAACCATTGATTTTCTAATATAAGACTTAATTTTAAGTTTTTCCTTATATATTTTGCAGATTTCGTAACATTTAGGGATAATTTTATATATTAACTTATCTTTTACTTTATAAATAACGGAGGAGTCTTATTGGGTGAATCTCTTGTCATATCTTCAGGGAAGGGCGGAGTAGGCAAAACTACAATTGCTGCTAATTTAGGAATAGCTCTTTCTGAAATTGGGCTCAAAGTCTTAATTTTTGACGCTGATATAACTATGGCCAATCTTGAACTTATATTTGGTATGGAAGGATTGCCAAATACAATACAAGATGTATTAGAAGATAAAGCAAGACCTGAAGAGATAATATACGATGGACCCGGTGGCGTCAAAGTTGTCCCTGCAGGATTATCTTTGAGAAGACTTAAAAAATCAGATCCTGATAAAATCAATTCAATATTTAAGTTATTTATAAATAAAGTCGATCTGTTAATAATTGATGGGCCTCCTGGTCTTGAAGTAGATTCTGTTACATCTATTGCCGCTTCACAGAATATGATTTTAGTAGTCAATCCTGAAATAACCTCTTTATCTGACGCTTTAAAAATAAAACTCGTTGCAGAAAAATTAGGCACAAGAATACTGGGCGTAATCGTAAATAGAGTTAGAGATGATCCAACAGAGATTTCAGGGCCCGAAATAGAGGCAATACTTGAACTTAAGATACTTGGCAATATTCCTGAAGATCAAATCGTAAAAAAATCAACAACTCTGGGAAAGCCCTTTGTATTACTAGACCCAAAATCTCCTGCTTCATTAGCTATCAAAGAAGCTGCTAAAAAAATTGTGGGAAAGAAAAAAGATTTTGAACCTACTCCCAAATCTGTGAGTAAATTGATGGGAGGACTATTTGGAAGATGATATTATGGCATTTTCAGATATAATAACTGGTAGCTGGATTATAATTTTTATTATAGCCATAGTTAGTATAATAATCAATGTTATATTGGGCGTGAGAGTTTATATGCAATCAGAGGAACTAGATAGACTTCGTGGAGGTAGGTTATCTAGGGAAGAGTTAGAAATCTTAAGGGCGCGTCTTGCTAGAATTAAAAAACTTTCTAAATAACTATATTTTTTCCCCTTTTTATTGCTAAAAATAATTAATAATTCTAAAAATTAAAAACAACTATTGCTAATCAACACTACCAAAAGCTTTATATAGTTCTTAAAACATATTTGATAGTGGATATTCATAATTAGGTGTAACAATGGCAAAATTCAATTATTTATATTTATTAAATCTATTTATATTATCGATATTCATTATCAGCATAATTGCAACACCTATATTGGCCCAAGGAGTAATATCTGGACGAGTAACCTATGAAGATGTGAATGCAACTGAACAAGGAATCAGTGGAGCTATAGTTGATGCTTTCAGGGCTGAGGATTCTAATGAATGTCCAACTATAAAAGGGATGGCAACAACTGACATTAATGGTACCTATCATATATATCCTTTAGAGTATGGGGAGTATATGGTCCGAGCTTATGCACCTGGTTATAAATCTGAGTACCCTTTTTCTTTACTAGCTAGTACTTGTGTTGTTTCGTGTGAACCGAATTATAACTTTTCACTTGAAGATGCAGAAGGTACAGTTACAGGGAAAGTTTTCCAACCCGATGGAGAAACTCCTATAGAGGACGCAACTGTAAGAGCTTATTTTCCTGGAACAGAAAATGTTTTGGCTAGTTCTGTGACTTCTGCTGAAGGAAATTACACTCTTTCAAATGTTGAAGGTGTGTATGACATTGAAGCTTCTGCACCAGGATGGCTTTCCAAAAAAATTAGAATAAATGTCCCCCCAGCATCAATAACTCAAGATTTTGTCCTTTTACCAGGACCTTATTATCATCCAGATGCAGTTTTTATGGGCTGGGTAGAGATTGGTGATTTAACAGTAGTAGATGACTATACCATACTTCTAAGAGATCTTCAAAGAAGACATCCAGTAATGCCACCAGAAAGAGGCATTCTAGAGATCTATAGAAAAGGTACAATGATACTACAAGAGATTGTTGTTCCAGG
>PWMA01000075.1 GCA_003558335.1 Candidatus Methanofastidiosia archaeon
AGCAGGCGGATAAGAACAACAGTATTCCTTCCCAGCTAAGGCTTCTTCATGAGTATGCCGAAAAGAACAATATGTCAGTTTACAAGGAATACATTGACAAGGGAGAGAGCGCCCTGTCCTCAAACAGGCCGGCATTCCTTGAAATGATAACCGAGGCAAAGAAAAAGCTTCCGCCTTTTCAGGCTATACTGGTATGGAAACTATCCCGTTTCGCCAGGAACCGCCAGGACAGCATTCTCTTTAAATCTCTTCTTGCCAAGAAGGGCATTGATGTCATATCAATATCAGAACCTATTGACGACACTCCCCAGGGCCAGCTTATGGAAGGAATGATTGAGGTAATAGATGAATTCTACAGCGCACTGCTGGCCCAGGAAACTCTTAGAGGGATGGTTGAGAACGCAAGGAAGGGATACCGTAACGGCGGTTATCCCAATTACGGTTACAAAAACGTCCGAGTCTATGATGAAAACAAAAATTCAAAGACTAAATATGAGATAAACGAAACAGAAGCCGAAACCGTAAAACTTATATTCAACCTCTATTTAAAAGGCAACGGCCTTAAAAACATTGTCATGCATCTTAACGATAACGGATACAGGACCCGTTCCGGCAGTAAATGGGGTAAATCCTCAATTGCCAGCATCCTGAGAAACGAAGTCTATATCGGATGGACGGTTTTCAACAAGAAAGATAAGAATAGCAGCGCAGAATATTTTAAACCTAAATCCGAGTGGATAGTTGTCAAGGATACCCATCCGGCTATAATAGTCAAGAACCCTTTTAACAGGGTTCAGAAACTCATTGAAGAAAGACTGCCCAAAAACCAGCAGCCCACGGTATCGGCAAGCACTTATCTTCTTTCGGGATTAATGGAATGCGGTAAATGCGGCGGTTCCTTCGGAGTCACCGGGTACGGGAGGGATAAGAAATATGCTTATTACAACTGCATCACTTATTCAAAGAAGGGAAAGAAGGCCTGTCCCGGGCACAGGATAAGGTCCGATGAACTTGATGCGGAAATTATTAAAAGAGTCAGAAGCCTTGTTTTTTCGGATGAGAATATAAACAAGCTTGTTAAAGACCTCAATAATGCCACTAAATCCCTGCGGGTTGATTACAGCAGGAAAATAACGGACCTGAAAAACAAATCCGCTGATATACAGAGAAGAATAGCCAGACAGTACCAAGCAATTGAATCCGGTATAATTGACCTGAGTCTTGTAGCTGCAAGGCTCAAGGAACTGAAAGACCAGCAGAGTTCCGTACAGGGAGATATAATATACTATGAAAGTTTAAGCAGCCAGTACCAGGCGGTCAATATATCAAAGAAGATGATTATGAAATTCAGGAAGGAAATGGAGCAGGTCTTTATGGGAGATAAGGTTCCGGAACAGAGAGAGTTTTTAAAAAAATTTATTCAGAAGATAATAATAAAGGACGAAGAAATAGAAATTGTTTACTATGCTCCCGGGTCTAAGTTTTCTTCTTTAACTCTTTCAGACGCTTAAGGACATCATCAATAGATTCGTCTCCCTGCTTTTTGCAGTCCTTAAGAAACTTTTCTATTCTTTCGGTTAACTCCCTGGCTAATTTTATTTTTGGGTCTTCCATTTCATCTAAAACTCATCTAAATCTTATCTAATTATTTAAAAGGCTATCGTCAATAACAACTGTCATCTCATCTAAAATTCATCTAAATCTTATCTAAAATTAAGAGTCATTCAAGACCCATTTTGGCTTCGATGTGGGTCCTACGTTTTTTATTATTTCATCCTTTTTAGACATTTCATATAAGAGATTTCTAATTTTATTATATTTTTGGTTTTCCCTTAACGCATCTGATAATTTACCTAACAATAATTTATTAATATCTTTTCGACTTGCCGAGCCATACTCTTTTATAAAACTAATTATTAGCTCTTTATAATATTTCTTATCAAAAGCTTTATGTTTTATATATTTTGATTTGTAGCCTGTTACGGCAGCAATTTTAGACGATATATATAGATTCGGATATCTCCCTTCTATTAAATTTTGTTTTCTTAAAAATTTTGCTTCCTCCTTGCTTATTTTTTCATTTTTTTGCACACGATCCAATAATACAACAGTATGTAAATCTAGATCTGAATTTTCTATAAGTATCCTTGTATAATTTTCATTTAATATTTTTCCAAATATTGTGACTTTTACTTTATCCGGCCCTGTAAAAAAATTATATTTAGGTAAAGGAAAAAATCTTTCTCTCTGCTTGATAAACATAGTCTTTATCCCTTCGCCAATTGTATCAATCATATTCATATTTACCATTGTTTCTGCCAAAAATCTATTTCGATAAAACTCCGGTGGCGTGTCGCTTTCAATAACATTTTCAACATTGCCCGGGATAAAATTGCCTAAATTTGCAAATATTAATTCATCCGGTTTTTCTATTACATTTATTTTGCCTTTTAATTCATAATCCTGATGTGCAATACAATTATGCAAAGCTTCCCTAATTACATATGGGTCATATTGATTTATTTCAATAGGGAAGAGAGAATCATCAGGCATATATCGGTATCTTATATTTCTTATTTTATTAAATATTCTATTCGTATTAAGCAAGAATGGCGGCCCAAAATGTTCATAATCCTTTTGACTCTTATCTTCGGATTTTAAAATCCAACTTATTTTTGCTATAGATGGTGAAATATGATACTCAGATTCTTCTTTTCCTAACAATAAAATAGCGGTATTTGTAATTTTCCCCTTAATAGTGATTTTAGCCTTGTTTAAAAATTTTGTGTCATCCCATTTGTCAATTTTGTCAGTAAGATGAGGGTTCTTGTTTTTATATTCTATTCTGGCCTTCTGAATTGCTTTTTTATCCAAGTCGTCAATGGTGGCATCTTCACAAATTTGAATTGACCAATCATAAAATTTCGCTTGATTCCGTATTCTTTCAATTTCCTGAATATTTAAAGCAACTATAGACTCTCCATCTCTTCCATAATAATGTCCCTTCCATTCTATAGGAATACCTTTCGGAGCTGGTGGAATTTGAAACATAACCACTCTACCTTCCGGAAAATTTAATTCATAAATCTCCTCAAAAGTAATTCTTTTTGTTGTGTGATCTGCTATTTCTTTTTTTAAACTGTCCAGTGCTTGTCTACTTTTGCGGTAATTGCTGCCAACAATATCTCTATTAGAATCTTCAATTCCAAATATCAGCCATCCACATTTTTCAGATTTTAAATTCGCTTCGTTACTTAGTGCAGAAAAATATCTGCCTATGTTTTCAAAATTATAATTATTTTTTGCTTCTTTAAATTCCACCCATTCAGTTTCAGATGGAAGCTTTCGCAGTTTATTTAATAAATTTTTTATTTCTGGTTTTCTCAATTCCAAGGCTCCTTTCGAAGTTTTTCTTATATTCTTATTTTTTACACTTGGGTTGTCAAATTAAAACTTTTATAAAATCAATCATTTTTGTATTCTAAGTTGCTAATGTATATAATAAAATTTGGAAGGCACATGAAAAAGATAAAAACCCTTTTTGAAAGAATGGACGCCTGGCGGCATTTTCCAAGCTACCAGTTGGAACGCCGAGCTGACTTGTTCTTCTCCTTATACCTTCCCGAAGTACTTGAATCCAAACTTGGCTTCCCTATTTCAGAACATATTATTCCCGAATTCCCTGTGCGGATCGGTACTATTTACCCCAATATTCAAACTGACAAATCCTATAAAATTGACTATGTCTGCTTATCGGAGGACTCCACCAAAGCTATTTTTGTAGAACTAAAGACAGAAGGAAGATCAAAACGCGTTTCGCAGGCCAAATATCTTAAAGCCGCTCAAAGGGCAGGAATGACGGCTTTGCTTACCGGACTTCTTGATATTTTCCAAGCAACAAAAGCAAAACGAAAATATTTTTGTTTACTTGAATATCTTGAGAAGATGAAACTTATCAGTATTCCTGAAAATGTAAAAGAAATAATGTCGCGCCCAAATATTCAAGGTATCACAAAAGCAGCACGAGATATTAAAATCACTACAAAGGTAAAGGAAGCTATAATTGTTTATATTCAGCCAAATGAAGAGAACCAAGAAAATAAAGAAGGAATAGAAATTATTCCGTTCCATGAATTTTCTGAAGTTGTACGGCGATATGATGATCCAATATCTTCTCGATTTGCAGAATCACTTGATAAATGGGCAAATATCCAGGCAGGTTGTAAACGAAAAAATATGTAGAGGAAATAGTTAAAAAGGAGATTGAACAAAAATTTTGAAAATCATAAAAGAAGAAGAAAAAGAAGGAGAGAATCAAAATGACTAAAGTTTTAGCGCTATTGCTTATTCTATTTGCTGCAACACCTACTGCCGGGATAACAGAAAATAACACACAACAGCTAACGGCAGATGAAATAAACGAAAATTTTAAAAGGATAAGAACAGCTGGTTCATACTATAATTATTCGGTAATATTAAGTGGGTTTTCTTCAGTTTGTTTAATACTTGCAGCTTCTTCTGATGAACAGCAAGCCGTGTATTTAACTTCAGCAGCTATTTTTTCAATAACTGGATTTGTTGTTAGTCTGTTGGGTAATAGTAGCTTATCGGAAGTTTCATATAAAAGGAGAGAAACAAAACCTATTCAGCGAGATTATTCACCTGGGTTTTCTCCAGAGTGGCGTGACTTTTATTAAGTTCTGTCTTTTTTTATTCGAAGGGAAATTTATGTTTCGGAGTTTTAATATCAATCCCACTTTTTTGTGAAATCTGTTATCAACAACGTCCAATATGGTTCCTTCGTGGTACGATTTTCGAACCTTTCAATGGGCAAAAGAACTTAAACACCCTAATCTGATACAGAAGAATACAAAGGAAATTCTTGAAGTAGTGGCATAGTTCAATACTCTTTATTTAATTACCCCCTTTCTCAACTGCTTATTCAGTTGACATAATCATATCTATTTCCTAAATTAAACATATGAGGATTAATTATTTTAATTATAAATAAAGATTTATTAGAAGCACTGTGGCTCCGGCCAGTGTTTTTTTATACGTAATTAACAAATTTAAATCGAGAAGTTGTTGTGATCTTTTATTGGGAGGCCTTTTATGAAAAGAAGTATTGGATGGATTCTTTCTGCTTTGTTTCTGATTTCTGTTTCTGGTTGTATGACAGTCCGACTTAGCAGTATGGGAGTTGATAAACCGGTAATGATGACCGGGGCTGAAGTTGAAAGGGATTATTCTCTTGTAAGAAATTTTAGACGTAATGTTAAAGGATATTTTCTTATTGCTCACCTTGTAACATTATCAAACCCCAAAGTACAGGAAATAATAAAAGAAGAAATTAATGCCGCCAATGGTGACGCTGCGGTAAATGTCACCATCAAGGGACAAACAACAATAGTAGATGGTGTAGCTGTTTTACTTACATATAGTCTTTTTGGTATGAGAACCTACACAATTGAAGGCGATATCATAGTATATAAAGACT
Organism: Candidatus Methanofastidiosia archaeon; assembly: GCA_003558335.1. Taxonomy (GTDB): domain Archaea; phylum Methanobacteriota_B; class Thermococci; order Methanofastidiosales; family Methanofastidiosaceae; genus Methanofastidiosum. The sequence continues at coordinate 5,498 of PWMA01000075.1, forward strand.
GAAAATTCCGGGTTTTTTCATATGGTCCTTCTATAAGGGAAATTTGAGGGTGCATATTCCGGGGAAAGTGTGCCTGAATTAGAAAGGGATTTGATTGAGCGAAGTCGCAAAAAACTAAATTAAAAAAAGGAATAAATAATGGTAAATGAAAGAATTACAGAAAAATTTATATTAGGAGAAAAAACAATGAAAAAGATTTTAGTTTTATTGTTTGTCTTTACTTTTCTTATATCAATATCAC
>PWMA01000003.1 GCA_003558335.1 Candidatus Methanofastidiosia archaeon
CGCTGTAAAAAACTCTTGCTAGAAAGGCAAGAGTTTTTAGAAAATTTGCTAGCAAGTGTAAAATAAGGGGCAAAAGGTCCTTTATATTTGCATTGGTCTGTAATTATTCAACCATGCATATCAAAAGAATAATTATAAATAAATATTATACTATATAAAATAAGAAATATAAATTATTGATTATAGATTAAACATCAAAATCGAGCCTACATCTTTTTCTAATTCAGCCTGTATGTCCGTGCTTTCCTTTATTGAACTTTTTATCTCATAGAATAGTGGTTCAAAAGTTTTAGGCCCATATACATTAAGAAAAATAATGTTGTGTTCGACTATACTTTTGTCTATTTCAATTTTAGAAGTAACTTTTGATACTTCAAGTCCAGAGTCATGTAAAAATCTAAGTAGCTTTCTATTTACGGCAACTATTTTTTCATTAAATACTAGGGATAGTGATAAAATTTTTGAGCATATAATTGCAGTTTGATCGGGCATAGTTTCAGAAAATTTATTATAAAGATTTTTCCAGCTTTTGTTGTATACTTCCATCTCGTCTTTTTCCATACCTTCCCTAAGTTTTGTATAGCCTAGCTCAACTTCTTTTTTTAAAACATATTCCTTTATTGTTCTAATTTTTATTCCCTTTTCGATAAGTGTTTCATAAAAAGTTCTTATCTCTTCATCCTTGGGAACAGGACCTTTTGCCCAGTAAGATAAAACTCTGACTTGTTCTCCAAGCAGGTCTTCACCTTTATGAACTTTCATTAAGATATCCACAAGTTCTTCAGGCATTATTACCTCTCCAATTTGAAGAGATTTCATCAAAGATTCAGCTTGAGAATATTTAGTTTTAGAAACAAAGAGAGATACATCACATATAGCCGTGGTTTTAGTCAAGAGATCACCAAAAAATAAATTAAATATTATACTGAGATTACTATGGCAGTTGTAGTATCTATTACACCATCAATATAATGAATCTGTTGAATTACTGTTTTAGTTAGCTCGCCAAGATCGTTTGCTTTTATTTTTGCAATTGCATCGTATGGTCCAGTTATAACGTCCGCTTCTATTACTCCTTCAATCTTCATTACAGAGTCAATTACTTCTTTTATTTTTCCAATTGAAACTGTTATTAATACATATGCGTATACCATCAAAGCACCTATAAATTATTAGAATCCAAAGTATTTAAGTATTTCTTTTTATTTTCAGAATTAAAAAAAATAAATAATTTAGTGATTAAGCAGTTTAAAAAACTCCATTTTTTATTATATCGTTTTTTATATTACAAAGTTCTTGTATCTCTTTCTCAAAATCAATTGCATTTATAGAAGTCCAATGAATCTTATCTGGTATAAAAAATTCATATACTGGATAGTTGCCATCCCAAGCTTCTCCCAATCTTGGCAAGGCTACAGTTCCAACAACTCTTATATTTGATAATCCTGTTTTCCCCATTAGTTCAGATATTTTTTCAAGTCTATTATTTCCAACGGCCAAGCCTGCAGTTTGAAGATACTCCTTCCAAGGTTTGAGTTTATTTATCACCTCTTCAAGACTTTTTACTCCAAAAACTCTTATTAATCTGTTTTGTCCTATGGGATTTAAATTAAACTTTGATTCATAGATTACTGCAAAGTTATTTTCAGACGAAGGAAAAATACTTTGTCCACCTTCAAACCTTGGTTTTGAAACTATTTCCCCAAGTTTAATTTCCCTTAATTTTCGGAAAAAATTAGTCTGGGGGATTACTTTCGATATTTTTTCCATTTGGTCAGCTAATGTTTCTGCAAACTCCAAAGGGCTAAGATCTCCACCTTCTTCCACAAAAAAACCAAAAGCAGGAGACCCACACATATACCCTTCATACCCAATCCCATCTATTGCAGCAAGACCAGCAACTTCCGCATTTGACATTTCTTTTCCAATTAGCTCAATCCCAAACTTTCCACCATGATAACATCCTTTTATGGCGTTACCACTTCTATTCAATTCATCGATTCTATTTTTAACAGACATTGCTGTTTGAGTACTAGAAACTACGCTAACTACATTTGAATTTCTAAATATTACATCTTCAATTGATTGATCGCCACCAGCCCAAGGAACAACTGCAATAGTTTCTCCAATTTCTTTACTTTTCTCTGCTACAGACTCCGCATATAAAGGTGCGAAAAGAGGTTGAACTGAGGGCGTCTTAATAAGTCCTGAAGCCTTTACAATTCCTGCCATAAAAATTCCTAGACTTTCAATAAAACCTGGAACGTTGGAAGGGGTTATATATGTTACTAGTTCTAATTCCCTGTTGTTTTGGGATATTTTTTTTAAGGAAATTTTGTCTCTAAATCCTGCATACGCCCTAACGAACGTTTTAGCTCCTTCAATAGGGACAAATTGGTTAAACACTTCAGAAGGTAAATTTAAAGTTGATAAGTACCCAATAGTATTTTCATCAATTTTGTATATAGACCTAAATTGAAAGAACTCTATTAGTTCTGGCGAAAGATTTGTTAGCTCTGGCAATAGTTCTAATGCAATCTTTTTTTTTTCGTAGTTATTATTCGACCATGTTCTTGATACATCGCCATATGTTTTAGCAATATCTGAAAAAGGCATATCGGCAATGTATTTGTTTCTATTTTCCTTTAGTTCACTAACTATCGATCCAATATTTTCTTTATTGATAATAGGCAATAACAAAATATAATCTTTAACTTTTTTCTCGTCAAACTCCATTTCTTTTTCTATTGACTTTAATGATTTAGGGAGATAATATCCTTTTAACTCTGACATTTACCCTGCCACCGTTTTTGAAAGTACTCCCGAGCACCCTCTGCTTTCAACTCGGGGAAGTCTTTCTATGCTAAGAAGAGTTGGAGTAGTTTTATTGCAAGATGGGCATCCATCATAGTCAACAGTTAATTTATCTCCAGTAGTAATAAACCCGGGGAATGATCTTGAAGAAGGTTCTAAAAATGCATATGTTCCGGTTACTTTGCCTTCCGGAGGTATTGGATCCATATGCTCGTCAAATAAAATAACTTCCATCCAAGGTGGAACATGTTTATTATTGTCCTCGGTGCAATCAATCATTATTGAGTTTGATTCGGTCATTCCATAGAGATCAATATATCTATTTGTGTCAAGACCAAAAGCCTCTTCAACAAGCTTATCTATTTTTTCTCTACTCACAACAGTTCTTCCTTTAAACCCTCCGGTTGATGCCAAAAAGCTGTCCTTTCCTATCTTTGCATTGATACCATTTTCTAGGATATATTTCGCAGTATCAGCTATCAAAAAAGGTGGTCCCATAAAAACTACTCTTTTTCCCTTATTTTCTTCAAGTTTATTTGATATATTTTTTATTGCATTTTTTTCTAGTCTTGGAAGCATTTTTTGGATAAAGTAGTTCATGATTTTTTCTTTGGAAGACCTTGGGCCCCTCATCCTTAGTCTAATTATATCAGCTTTTAATTCTTCAAAAGCATGGAATACATTGCCTGGTGAAATGTAATCTGCTACAACTTTTCCATTGAACCCTACTTGTAAAAATGTTTTTTTCGGTATTCCAAGTATAAACTTTTCTTTGCCCTGCTCAAGCTTTAAAGTGGCGTTTATCGCTTCCGTGTAAGATCTAATTAACATTGATTGAGTAAAAGTATCTCTTGGCAAAAATGTAAGTTTACCTGTAGTTCCGCTACTAAATCCCAATAGCAATCCATTAGAATAAAATTCCTGGAGAAAATTCTCAAGAGATCCCTTACCTTTGGGAACAAAATCAACAGGGACCGAAGAAATTCTGTCAATCCACGTCTTAAATTCTGCAGGATTTTTTTCAGGAGACTCCATCTCATATGATTTAAATACTCCATCCGGGAATACTATTTTATGAAAGTCGTCAGACTTAATATCTCCATTAATCCCTTTTAGTTTGCAGTAATCATGATAAAATTTGTTATTTTGAAAATGATACTTATGGGACATTTTTATTGCTTTATGTCTTAATTTTTCAACATCTTCTCTTTTTTTAAAATAATTTTCTGAAGAAACGAGCTTCTCAATTAGTTCTTTATCAAACATAAGTTCCACCAAACAGCTATTATCCTACACGAGAATTTGTTAAATTGATTTCTCTATATATAAAAATTTTTCGGTGAGTTGAAATATAGCTTTTTAAGATGGAAATGTTTATAATATTGGCCAAAAAACTAAATAAAATGAACAGCAACTTTTTATTACCGTGGATAAAAATAACTAGATTACAGTTTTATCCAATGACTTGGCTTGCATATACTGTGGGGGCCTTGTGTTCATTTAAAATTCTTGATAATTTTAATTTAACCGTTTATTTACTTGGGTATTTAGCGTTATTTTTAATTGAATTTGCAACGGTAGTTTCAAACGAATATTACGACTACGAAACAGACAAGATAAATAATAATTTTAGCCCATTTACTGGGGGATCCAGAATGATAGTTGAAGGAAAAATTACCTTTAATCAAGCAAAAAGTGCTATAGTAGTTGCAATAATATTTGCATTAGTATTGGGTTTTATTTTAACAATTAATTATAATGTATATGCACTCTTAATATTATCAATAGGTAGCTTCTTGGGTTTAGCTTATACTGTTCCCCCATTTAAGTTGTCATATAGAGGCTTGGGCGAGCTAGATGTAGGGATAACACATAGCTTTTATATAATTCTAGCAGGATTTACATTGCAAACACCAACACTAAATATTACCCTTCCATGGATAGTTTCAGTTCCTCTTTTCTTTTCCATTTTTGGGGTTATAATTCTAGGAGGATTTCCAGATTACGAAGCCGACAAAAATACAGATAAGAGAACACTTACGGTATTATTTGGGAAAAGAAATGCATCACTCATATCAATTACATCTATTTTAATATCCATTGTTTCAAGCATTTTTATTTTATATTTTGAAATATTAGGAGCTATAGGAAATCTATTTCTAATTGCAAGTATTCACGGTTTAATATTAATATATTTATTAGTCACTAAAGTCCTGAAAAATTCTTCGAAAAATAGAATTGATAGGTTACTTCAAATATCTTTATCATATATATTATGGTTTACAATAGTTCCACTTTTATATTTATTAAACATATTTTAAAGAAAATCAGAAATAATTATCAGGATAGAAAGTTTTATATATAACTCTGAAATCGGAATTTCATGCCGCCATAGCTCAGTAGGTAGAGCGCTCGGCTGTTAACCGAATGGTCGCAGGTTCGAGTCCTGCTGGCGGCGCTTCTGGGCCCGTAGCTTAGCCTGGTAGAGCGCCCGGCTCATAACCGGGCGGCCAGGGGTTCAAATCCCCCCGGGCCCACAACATCTTCTATATTCTTCCAATCATTGCCAGCCACTTTTCATAACATTCTGTTGCTAGTTTGTAATCTCTTACGGCCCAGAAGTATCCATCACGTTTTAGATATTGCTCTGCGTCTAAAATATAATAGTTTATGGCTGCATTGAAAAGTGTTTCAGCTCTTTCAATGTCTCCAGAATCCCAGTATAATTCAGCCGCTTTTTTAAAGTCCTCTGCCCCCCAGTAAAAACTTTTTTCTTCAACTAAAAAATTAGCAGCCTCTACGTAACTATCTGCAGCGTCTTGATAATAACCCTCATTTTCAAACCTAAGAGCTATTCTTTCGAGTTTTTCGACCCTTTTTTTGATTTCATCTCTTAACAAATAAGCACCTATTTAGATTTTTTTCTTTTTCTAATGAAGAATAGTGCAACTCCTGCAATGCTTAGCACACCTGCAATAACTAGTATATAAAGGAAAATTCTATACATAGATTGGGCCCTAATTAAATCATCGATTTCATCTATTTTTTGATCAATCTCTTGAATTTTAACTGTATCATCCATTGTTAGATAAATATCTTTCGCATTCTGGTAATTAAATTTGGCTTCTTCATAGTTATTTTGATTTATTAGTAAAAGAGCTTGGTCTTCCAGGGATTTAGCTTGAATATAGAGGGAGGAATTAGAAATGTAAATCTCTGTATTGGTGATACCCTCATTATGAGAAACTGATTCATATAAAGTTTTTGCTTCTCTAAATCTATCGAGAGCTTCCTGATAATCTCGAACATCGTATAGAGATTTTCCTGCATTAAAAATAGAATTGGCCCTTGTTATAGTTTCTTGTATTTGTTGTTGATTTGTCTGATTAGACGAAATTTGAGATTCTTTTAATGATTTATAAGTAATTACATTAACATCTGAAAAAGATATGATTAATTCTTTTTCATCTTTAGAATTTAGATTTACGGCAAATATTTCCGTCACAGGCGAATAAGTTCTATAATTAAAAAGCATCTCACCTTGAGTACTAAGTACAAATGCCCCGTCCCTAGTACCAATAATAATTTCCATTCCCTCTTTATAGTCAAGATTATCGTATTTTATTAAATTTATAGTCTGATCAAATCTTCGGGTAAATAATTTCTCGTTCCAAACATATGCATAAAGATTATTCCCTATACCAATTATTACAAGAGAATCATTTGGCTCATTTTTGAATACAGTTGCTGCAGTAACATGTTGATCGAATGAGTATTCTTTCAGAGAGAATCCATCCTTTGTAAAAATAATAAGTTTTTTATTAACACCAACTAAAATCTCTTTAAAACCATCTTTTTCCAAATCTCCAAGAGAAAGTGAAGTTATTGGATAATGAAAATGATATGCCCATCTTGGATTCATATTATAATCAAAAACTATAATGTCGTTTAGATTAGTAGAGGCTATAAATTCTGTATATCCATCACCTGTTATATCTTCAGCTATAAAAAACCTAAGTTTATTTTCTGCTTCCCATTTTTTTGTGAATGTGCCATAATAATGTTTTGATTCAATTTCAAGGAAAGGAAAATCTTTACTTTGAAATCTAACACATCCGCTATGATTAAGTATCACCCAAGCATTGTCGGCAAATGTATAGTTATGAGATACTGCAATTACCTCATTGTGTCCATCTGAATTTATATCTTTAACAATTATTTTTTGAACAGGAGCGCGCATCCAATATTTCCAAAGTTTTTCTCCTGTTGAGCTAAATACTTCTATGCCATTATTCATGAGCCCAACTGCTATATCATTGTTCCCATCGCCAGTGAGATCACCTACAGATATACTATTAACATAATTTGTAGTCCTAATTTTCAATATTTCTTGGCCTAAAGAATCAAGAACATATACGTAATTACCACTAGATATAACAATATCTATATTACCATCGCCAGTAAGATCACCTACTGCAATTCCTTTGACAATATCAGGAGTATGATGGTACCATTGGATAGATTCATCTGATGAAATATGGCTTAAGTTGGCAAAAATAAAAATAAATGTAAAAAATAAAGCCAAACTTTTTTGCATTTTTTGCACCATTTAATCTAAGTCTTCACTTCTAAGAAAATCGGGCAAGGGGAAGTGACTTTTTGTGACTACATGGATGCTCATTTCACTCTTAAATATGCCTGATTGTCTCATAGTTTCCATATAATTTGGAATTAAATCTGCTCGGTCAGTAGGTATTGCAACTACTAACTGGCACTCAGAATTCCCAAATCCAGAGGTTACATATAGAACTCTGTCCATATTTTTTAGAAAATTAATTGCTTCTTCATTTGTACCTTTTTGTATATTCAAGAGAAAATGAACTTGGTGGTATCCTAGTTTATCTGGTTCTATTATGGCAGTAAAACCCCTTATAACCTCATCTTCTATCATTTTATTTATGAAAGGCGTTACAGTCTGAATTGAAAGTCCAGTTTCTTCAGCAATCTTATTTTTCTGCGGAAATCCTTTGATTGCAAGAAGAGATCTTAGAATTTTAACTCCTTTTTTGTTCATTCTCATAATAATCACTACAATTGTAAATAATTTAAAATATTTAAATCTTTCGGAATTTTTTTATTAAATAGTTTTTTTATTGCTTATAAAAAGAATATAAGATAATGAAATTATGAATAGAATTATAACTTCTAAATCAACTATGCCTGTTTCAACACCAATAATAGTATAACTTAAAACCATGCTATATAGTCCTATCAATAATATTTTTCTATCACCTTTTTCATGCACTGATGATTTATAAAGGCAAGATAAAAAAAATCCTAAAAATGCCATTCCAAATATTACTCCTACTAATCCAAAATCTATTACTAACGGCCCAAAAATTGTTGATGTCACAGAAATTGATCTTTCACCAACAAGAACTGCTATCATTCTCCTGGGCGAATATGCTATACCAGGCATTAATCTAGCAAGGAATGGATGAGTTGCAATATGAATTGCACCACTTGTTAATCCAAAAACCCCTCCCATATTGGCCAATATATCCATAACATCGGTGGTAAGACTTATCCTAGTTATAAGAGATTGAAAAGTTGAGATTTTTACCCCTAATAAAATATCACGTAACATTGTAAGTCCTAATAGAGATATTATAGAACCTATTCCTAAAAGAATTACTTCTGACTTTTTCCATAGGCCCACCATAGATCCGCAGATTAATGACCCCAACAGAATAAATATAACTTGGGTTCTATAGCCCAATAATGCCATTAAAAATAGGGATAATCCCGTAAAAAAAATAGATATTGTTCTTGCTTTTTTATTATCATATCTATTGTTGACTCCAACATAAGATATTAAAATTATAGATCCCATAGGAAAAAGATGAGACATCATTGTAAAGAAAGGATCTAAAGAATTTCTTGCTTCAACATCGAATAAAGGTATCCCTCCTGCCAATATCAGGCCAAAAACATAAAAAATAAATCCCAAGCCTAAAAGAATAAAAATTAAATTGTATGTATTTTTCTCTAGGTATTCTATAAATTTACCTTCGTAGGTTAATAATAGATAGGCCAAGCTAACAAAAATAAAAGGAAAAGACAATGCCCAAAATCCCCTCATTAGAATAACAATATTTATCATCAAAAGAGAGACAAAAAAATCTTTGTTGTCTCTTTTAGTAAGTATAATAAAAAGAAGAGGTATAAGGCTTAGCTTAACATAAAAACTAAAGGAATCTATTTTTATAATACTTAAAAAAAACAATGTGAAAAAAATAATTAAAAAGGGGAAAAAAAAATTCTTATCGATTCTCATTATTTTTGGAGTATTAATTTTTGTTCCCAAATAAAATGAAGCTGTTCCCAGTATAAGTACAAGAGTTCCTAGTGGTGATAAAGGATGATCTGAAAAGCTAAAAAAGAGTAATATTGATACTATTACTATTAAAGGTGAAAATTTCAAAAATATTGAATCCTTAAGATAGTAATCGAATCTATTTATCTCAAAAGGAAAGGATGGAAATCTATCTAATGCGCTAAAAAATTTTATAGAGGACTTATTTATTATGCTATTTGAAAACTCTTTTTCTATGAAAGGAAAAACCCTGTTTAAATATTTCATCTAAATCCTCACATGTATTTCTCCGATTAGCCCTTCTAATTTAGTACCTTTAATTAGAGAAATATCCCTTCTTGGTATGGTATCTGTAAGAACGACTGTCCTATAATCGGGGAAATAATATCTTGAAGGATCAAATGGAGAAAGTATTGATTGAAGTGTTTCAAAGTCTTTAGTTCCAAGTCCATTGACTTTTAGAATAATTCCATTTTCAGAAGATTCTACATTTATATTTTTTAAGTGGAAAATTTTATTCGATATTGTATTGGCCAATTCTTTTTCAAAAGTAACACTTCTAGGAAAATTCCCATCTATTGCTATCTCCCCTGAAATGGTTGTTTCAATTATTCTGTAATCATCTAAAAATTCCGAGGTGTTATTTATAGTATCTTTTGCTTCTAATAAGTCGGAAGCATAAAAGCCCGTGTGCATATAATGGACCGTAGAACCGTTTAACATTGTAACTTTCATATTGTGTGCGGCTACATCTTCTCTAAATGAAGTTCTTCCTCCTACTGATAAGATTCTTCCATCTTTTAATTTGAGCAGGAAAGTTCCTTGTGATGTTCCAACGACAATTCCCTCTTCATTGAAGGAGGAATAATCACTTATGTATGACCCTTCTACCCTTACCAAATACCTAAATCCTTTTCCGTCTGCCAAATCAAAAAATCTAATTGCATTAAATATTTGTGCTCCTGTATAAGTATACTCATCTACTGGTTCCCTTTCATAATACTTTGTAGAAAATGAGAATAGCGAGGCTACCAACAATACAATAATTGCCAAGTCAAATAAATTGAGCCTTCTCATTTAATCACTCTAGAATCTACCAAGAATTGCTGTCCTAAGGAAATCAGATAATAGAACTGTGTCTTGGAAATTTTTGCTCTCAACTATTAATACCCCTTCATTCAATATAACAAGTCTATTTTCCATTCCATCTAGATTAGGGGTTTTCATATAGATTACTGGCCTAGTTTTGGATCCAATCATGTTTATACCCATCATATATTTATGCCATGGAGATAGTTCTCTAGCGTGAATTATATTGCCTTTGGTCATGCCCACGCCTTCACTTATTGCAGCAGCCCCCCTAACAAGATATGAATTTTCAGGAGCTTCCCCGGGCAAAGCACTGAATAGCAAATAAATATTATTAACTTCATCTTCGGTAAACATTCTTCTCAGTATTATGAGAGGATCTCCTCTCACATATGACACTACTTTAATTTGTTCATCTTCTTCAGTTGTGTAGATGGATGTTTCAGGTGTTCCCGTTGGATCTAGGGCTTGATTTCCTAAATGATTTATATAGTATAAAGAGCCCATTGAAACTACGATAACTGCTACCAATATGGCGATACTAAGTGTTTTTCTAGATACATTGAGATTTTTTAGGGCATCTCTATTTTTTTTGCTTTTCTTTTTAGCCATATTACTAAAAGACTAAAATTTATTTATAAATATTTTGGGGTGTTTGTTCTTTTTCTTTTAAAAAAACGGAGGATATAATCGCTAAGAAACATAAGGGCAACATAAAATACAACATAGTGACAAAATTAGACAATCCGTAGATTATTCCGCCAATAAGGGGGCCGACTATACTTGAAAGATTTATGGTCATAGCAAGGCCAGACATGGCCTCACCTCTTTCATTCCAAGATGAATAAGATGTAACAAGTGAAGTTATTCCTATATATATCAAGCCCCAAGAAAAAGCAACAAATATTTGGATAAGCATAAAGTGTAGTGGAACATTAATTATTGTAAAAACTATTATAAAGATAAATGATCCAATTAAACCTAAAAAAACAAGGTAAGCTTTATTTACCCTGTCGGACAAATAGCCTGATAGAGGCATAGATACAACTTGAAAAGCAAAATTAAAAAAGAAAATAGTTGAAATTACAAATCTATCAAAATTTAATGTAAATTCAAGGTAAAGAGGCAAAAATGCCCATAGTGCTGTAGCCACTGAGTGTCTTAAGAATAGTGTTCTATAAAAAGGCAAGAACTTCTTAAATGTTTGGAAATCTATTCCAAAATAGTCTGATGAAGTGTATTTTTCTGTAGCAAAAAATGTAGCAATAAAACCAGTAGAAAGAAATACTGCAGGAATCAAAAATGCATTGTTATAACTTTGAGTAATAACAATTCCGGTAAGAAGAGATCCTATCGCCCAACCAAATGAACATGAAGCACTATATATTCCAAAGTATTTGCCTCTTTTTTCCACATCTATTTCTGTAGCAAGAGAATTAGTCAATCCTTTTACTGCCCCAAAAGATACCCCCATTCCCATTCTAAAAAGAAATATTAAATACTGATCATATGCAAAAAAAAGCATTATTGAAAACAATACACCTATAAGAAATCCAATTCTTATTATTGGAATTTTTCTCCTAAGTTTTGCAGCTTTTCTAGCAAATAATGGTGCAGACAGCATTGAAAAAAATGGCAATATTGCACTAATCACGCCAATAAAAGATTTAGAAGCGCCCAATATTTCGGAAAGGTTTGTGATAAATAAATTGCCACTGATATAAGAAATATTTATACAAAATCCTATGAAAGAATAGATAATAATTTTGTCTCTTGTATTCATCAATTCACTCAAATCTTGCTTCTTCTTCAAGCATTATAGGTATACCTTCTCGGACAGGATATCTTCTCTTACATTTAATGCAAACAAGATTTTCTTTATCTTCAAAAATATCACCTTTGCATACTGGGCATGCTAAGATATCAAGGAGCTCTTTATCCACCATATTGACTAAGGACATACAAAGCTATTTAAGTATTTTTATAGAGTTTTTTTAGTGGTTACTATGAAGATCCTAGTTGCATCTGATATTGCAGAAGAGGGTATATCAAAACTCAGAAATGAGTTTGAAGTTGACGTAAGAAAAGGTATTTCCAAAGAAGAGATTTTGTCCATCATTGATTGTTATGATGGAGTAATAGTTAGGAGCAAGCCAAGTATAACAGAAGAGATAATACAAAAAGGGAAAAACTTAAAAGTTGTTGCTAGAGCTGGCGTGGGGCTTGATAATGTTGATGTGAATTGCTGCCAAGGATTTGGAGTAAAGGTCGTAAATTCTCCACAAGCAAGTTCTGATTCTGTTGCCGAACTTGCTTTTGGTTTGATGCTTGCTGTTTCAAGAAATATTGCAAGGGCCGATAAACTAACAAGAGAAAAAAGATGGGAAAAAAAATCACTTATAGGTCACGAACTCAACGGTAAAATCTTAGGAATCGTTGGATTTGGAAGAATTGGAAGAAATGTTGGAAAAATTGCCAAGGCGTGTGGGATGAGTCTGATTGCCTATGACCCGTATCTTACAAATGAGCAAATAAAAGGCGGTGGTGCCGAACCTTTTAGCCTAGAGGAACTTATAGAAAGAAGTGATGTTATTACGTTGCATGTGCCTTTAATTGAATCAACAAGGAACATGATTTCAGACAAAGAATTTGAAATGATGAAAAGCAATGCAATCATCATTAATACCTCAAGAGGAGGAATAATTGATGAAGAGGCACTTTACAGGGCATTAACTAGAGGAAAAATATTAGGTGCAGGTCTTGATGTTTTTGAAGAAGAGCCACCACTTAATAGCAAACTTCTAGAATGTGATAATGTGGTCTTGACTCAACACATAGGAGCTTCAACTTACGAAGCCCAGAAACGGGCAGGGATTATAATCGCTGAAGAGGTAATAAAAGCTTTAAAATGTTAATAATAAATTTTAAATTTTCTCACCACATTCTGGGCAAAAGCTACCACCTTCTCCTATCGAAGCTCCACATTTTGGGCATTTTGGCCCAGCGTTTTGTTCATTGTTTTGTATAATATCGTTCCCACAACTTCCACAGAATTTAGCATCTTCTTCAACAGGTGCTCCACATGATGGACACTTTGAACTTTCAGGTAAAGATTTATTCTTTGATTTTTTAGTTTCTTTTGTTAATTTGTCAATGGGTTGTGATTTACCTTTTTTCATGAAAACTAAGGCCACTAGTGCAATAAGTATTAATATTGGTACTAAGTATATAGCTGAAAATCCTCCGGTAGTAGGTTTTATATAAGGCTCTGTTGTTTGAGGAAGGGGCTCTTCTACTGTTTCTGGAGGTGGTTCTACTGTTTCTGGAGGAGGAGTTTGAGTGGTAGGTGGTGTTTGAGCGGGAGGAGTAGTTTGAGTAGCAGGCGGTTTAATTTGGTCACTGAAGTCATAATAGTATATTGTTTTGTCTCTTGAGCCTATGATCAATTTTCCATCTGGAGTTAATAATAATGAAGTTAGAGTACTTTCTCCCTCTTTGCTCCACATTATAGTTCCCGAACTATCCAACAGTCGTATAATATTATCACGAGAGATTACAGCTAGGTGTTCACCGTTAGGGGCCATCGTTACATGGTTCACTATATCATTTAGTTTTATTTTAAACAATTGCCTGCCTAAAGAATCAAATAAGTAGATGTTATAGTTTAAATCTGTTGCAAATATTTTAGAGCCATCTTGACTTATGGAAACTAAGTGCACTCCAGAATCAGTTGACTTTGACCATCGAAGTGTGCCTTTGTTGTCAAAGAAGTAAACAGTACTATCAAATGCGCCTGCAACTATGGAAGAGGCATCGGGAGTTAAAGAAACTGATTGTACATTGGCGCCAGTTTGATATTCCCATAAACGTTCTCCTGTGTTTGACAGCATTAACATATTCCTATTATCGGTTCCGGCAACTATGTAGGAGCAATCCGGATTAGTTAAAGCGGTAACAAATCTATTCCTTGAATCATATCTATTAATCAAATTCCCGGCTCTATCATAAAAATAAATGTTTTTTTCTCTTGTAATCGCTGTAATACAAGTTCCATCGGCATTTACGTTGACATAATGAACTTGTCCCGATGTTAGTTTGTCCCAAAGCTTCTCCCCGGATTTATCAAATAAATAGACTCTACTGTTCCAAGATCCAGCAGCTATATACTGTCCATCTTCAGATATTGCAACAGATTGTACGTTGCTGCCAAGTAAGAACTTCCATAGATGTCTACCTTCTTTTGTAAAAAGATGAACGTGATTATCATAAGAACCAATAGCCATAAAATTTCCACCAGGAGATACAGCAATGGATGCTATTTCTCCGTCTGTCTTATTTGTCCAAGATAATTCATCTGCAAAAGCGTGCATCAAAGATACATTTAATAACACTACAATCAAGAATAAGCTGATTTTTTTCATGCTATTATTTATTTTAATCTATATTTAAATATTGCGTTTGTATGTCTAAGACCATCATTAGTTTCTTGTGGAATTTATCTATTTCCATTTGCCTTTTCTTAGTTCTTTTAGATTCAAATTTTCTATTCTGCCCTCCATCCCTTTAATTATCTTTAATATTTCTTGGTAGTCATTTATTGTGTAATCTAGTTCTTGCGATATATCTAAGGAATATTTTTCTTGTTTTATATTTTCTTTTAGTTGATTGAAAAAAGTGCCTACTGGTTTAAAGGAATCTTCAATTAAAATGCCAGATAAAAAAATAATAAAAGGTGTTAGTTCACCTGAGTTTCCGACATCTATGCATCTTAGATATATACCTCTTCTTTCAAAGGGAATAACAATCCTCGGATATTTATTTCGAATAAGTATAAAGTTTAAAAGCTCCCTAGAAACCCTACCATTGCCATCAATAAAGGGATGTATTTCCACAAATTTCTGATGAAAATGGCAAGCAAGTTCTAATGGAAACATAGTTGATTTTTTTTCATTATACAAGTCTATTAGAATATTAAGTTCATCCTCCAATACTGGAAAAGGAGTGGGATCATAGTCCGAACCTGAAATAGAAATATCAATATTTCTAAATGTGCCCGCATTTTCATCATCAATATTCTTCATCAGGATTTCATGAACTTTTAGAATAAATTTTATATTTAGGTCACTCGTGTGATTTTTAACAAAATTAAAAAGTTCTTTGTAATTTAGTACTTCGTGCATTTCTCTCAAAGTATTTCCTGCTGGAGTGTTCTCTTCAAGTACAAGTTGTGCATCTCTTAAGGATAAAGTGTTACCTTCAATTGCAGTTGATTCGTGGACATATCTCAGCCTAAGATCATCCTCAAACTTGTCAAAATAGCTTTTATTAAGTGGTGCCATTAGGTTATTAATGTCTTTCAATCTTTCCAACGTATTTACAAAGGAAGAGGGAAGAATATGTTCCTCGTATTTTGATTTTTTTGAAAATATTTTTAAAAACTCTGCTTCCAAAAGTATAGTTTGAGTTTTTTGAGTTATTAGAGATTCTATTTCAGATTTAGTGAAAGGTCCTTTTCCAAGATAATGAGAAATAGTTTTTACCTTTTCGCCCATTCTTACAGAATGATTTAGATAGTAATAGATTTCTCCCCTAACATTCTTTTTTATTAAATAAACCATATTTGATCTCTCTTTTAGTACTACATTTTTATAATATTTATGCTTTTTAACATTAATTATAGTGGTAAAAATATTAAACTATCTAATAGTTTTAAGAAGTATATAATTATACATTATTGTTTATTTTTGATACAAATAAGTCATAATCCTTATAACTAACTCAATTACTTCAAGGAAGATTACATATAAGATAATAGGAGGATTATAGATGGAAGAAATACTAAAAAAATTTGAAGAGGTGGAAATACCTAAAGTAAATAAAGTTGCAGTTGCCTATTCTGGAGGGTTAGATTCTTGCTTATGTATAGAGCTTCTGAAACGAGTTTATAAAGCTGAAGAGATTGTACCAATAATGGTTGATGTTGGCCAAGGAAAAGAAGAGATTGATCTTGCTTTTGAAAAGGCAAAGATTTTGGATATAGAACCAATTTTTATAGATGCTATGGAAGAGTTTGTAGATGAATGGTTACCCATGGCCATAATGGCAAACTCAGATTATATGGGATACCCTGTTAGCACATCAATGACGAGACAATTAATCGCTAAATTAGTGGCTCTGAAAGGCAAAGAGATGGGGTGCGACGCATTGATGGAAGGCTCAAGTGGAAAAGGAAATGATCAGTATAGGATGCACAACGTTTTCAAATTATTTGCTCCAGAATTAGAAGTTTTAGTTCCAGTAAGGGACTTTGATCTCACAAGAAAGGAAGAAGAAAAGCTTTGTGATCATTGGGGAGTATGTGTTACAGAAACGGTATCTGGAGGAGATGATAAAACTATATGGTGTCGTTCAATTGCAAGTGGAGCAATTGACCTTGACCAAGAACTTCCTCATGATATCTGGATGTGGTCAAACCCCCTTGAAAATACACCTGATGAGCCAACAATTGTGGACATCACTTTTGAAAAAGGAGTCCCAGTGGCTTTAAATGGGAAAAAAGATGGACTTGTAGAGTTATTAACCGAACTTAATAATGCTGGTGGAAAGCACGGAATTGGAAAAATAGATATGTTTGAAGAAGGGATAATGAATCTTAAAAGTAGAGAAATTTATGAAGCTCCTGCAGCCAAAATTATTTTAAAAGTTCACCAAGATTTGGAGCAAATGTGTCTCACAAAAGAAGAAATCTTGTTCAAAAAAATTGTAGATCAGAAATGGGGATATTTGGTATACCATGGCGCATGGTTTCATCCATTAAAAGACTCACTTGATAGTTATATTGTCAAAAGTCAAGAGTACATTAACGGCACATACAAATTGAAATTATTCAAAGGAAACATAGAGATAATGAAGAGAGAATCTAGTACCTCATTGTTTGCTCCTGAGATAAGGTCAATAAAAGTAGGAGGCTTTAATCAAAGGATTTCAAAGGATGCGTCTAAAGTTATGGGGCTTATGTATGAAGTTTTAGCCAAAAGGCCCAGATAGTTATTTAAATTTTTCTTTTTTTAAAAGTTCTAGGGAGTATCTAAATGACTAAACTTTGGAAAAAAAAGTATGACTTGGATAAATCTGTTGAAGATTTTACAGTTGGTGATGATTACCTATGGGATATGAAGCTTGTAAAAGCCGATATATTTGGAAACATTGCGCATTCAACTATGCTTGAAAAAATTGGTATTTTATCACAAGAAGAGCTAATAAGCATTAAAAAAAACTTAGTAGAAATTTTTGAGCTTCACCAAAAAGGACATTTCGTAGTAAAGAAAGAAGATGAAGATATCCATACAGCAGTAGAAAATTTCTTAACAGATAAATTAGGGGATGTTGGCAAAAAGATCCATACTGCAAGAAGTAGAAATGATCAGATACTCTTAGACATTAGATTATATTCTAAAGAAAGATTATTTGAAATAATGGAAAATGTTCTAAGTTTATGCAAAGTACTTTTAGAGTTTTCAAAGGAAAATGAGTTTGTGCCTATGCCGGGTAGAACACATACACAAAGAGCTATGCCTTCGTCGGTAGGGCTCTGGGTAAGTTCTTTTTTAGAAGGTCTTCTAGATGATCTCTACTTATTAAAGAGCGCTTTCAAACTTAATGATCAATCTCCTCTAGGAAGTGCCGCAAGTTACGGGGTAAACCTAGACATTGATAGAGAATATGTGGCAGAACTTTTAGGGTTTGAAAAGGTACAAAATAATGTTTTATATGTAAACAATAGCCGAGGCAAGATAGAGTCTATTATAATATTTTCTTTGTCCCAGATAATGACAGATCTTTCAAAATTTGCAAGTGATTTAATCTTATTTTCAACACCAGAATTTAATTATTTTACCTTACCAGAAGAATTCTGTGGTGGTTCAAGTCTTATGCCACAAAAAAGAAATCCAGCTTTACTTGAGCTTACAAGGGCCAAGGCAAATGTAGTTAACTCTTTGCACTTTAGAGTTTTAGGAATAATAACTTCCCTTTACTCAGGATACAACAGAGACTTCCAACTTACAAAGGGCCCCTTAGTTGAAAGTTTAGACATAACAGAACAAACTCTATATCTTTTAGGATATTTCATCCCTAAAATAAAGGTAAATAGAGAAAATCTAATTAACTCTTTCACTCCAGAGGTATATGCAACAGACAGAGTATTGGAACTTGTAAAGGAAGGTGTTCCATTTAGAGACGCATACAAAGAAGTTGGAATAAATTTAGAAGCCCTTAACAATAGAGATCCAGTTGAAAATATTAAATCTAAAACACATACTGGAGCTACTGGAAACCTTGGGTTAGAAAAAATAGAAACAATAATAAAAGAAGAGGAAAAAGAACTATTATACAAAAAAGAAAAATTTAAAGATAAAATGGAGCAGCTAGTCAAGATCTAATTTTTAGGAGATTCTATGGAAGAATACGACTATGCAATTATTGGAAGCGGAGCAAGTGGGGCAGCTGTAGCAGAAAAAATATCTTCAGAGTATAATGTCTTAATACTAGAAAAAGGTAAGAATCTTTCATTAAATCAAGCAAAAAATGGTTACTTTAGAGCCTCCTCATTGGAAGATTTTGAAAAAAACGGTAAGATTGAAATATTGAGTTGTGTTGGCGTAGGTGGAACAACCTTACTAGCTATTGGTAATTACGTTAGAACTCAAGAATTTGAGCTGAAAAAATTAGGTATTGACATAGAAAAAGAGCTTATAGAAGTAGAAAATGAGTTTAATGTCTCACCTGTTCCAAAAAAAAATATAGGTGAGAGGACAAATCTGTTTATTGAAAATTCTAAAGAGTTGGGTTACGAGCCAAGGATAATGCCAAAAGGTATTGACTTTGATAAATGTAGAGGATGTGGAAAGTGTAATATGGGGTGTAAGTTTCAAGCAAAAAAAACTTCACTTCAATATATTGATAAGGCCATTTCTAACGGAGCGGAAATAAAAACTAATTTTGAAGCTTTAAAAATTGAAAAAAAGTTGAAAAACTTCACGGTTCAAGGTTTAAACGACGGAGTTTCTGAAACCATTAATGCAAAAAATGTTATTTTAAGTGCTGGCGGTCTTGATACTCCTAAAGTTCTCAATAATTCAGGAATAAAAACGCCGAAAAGGCTTTTTGTCGACACCTTTGTAACGATTGGGGGAAAATGTGGCCAATCTTTCAAAGATGAATTGAATATGGCAGCATACATCCCTTTCAAAGATTTTCTTGTATCACCTTATTATTCTGAGAGAATAATCAAAATATTAAAGGAAAGAAAAATAGAATCTGAAAGAGATAATATAATCGGTTTAATGATTAAAATAAAAGATGACTCTTTGGGGTATGTTGAAAAAAATTCCATAAAAAAATATTGTACAGGAAAGGATGTACAAAAGATATCAAATGGTGTTGCTATTGCTTCAAAAATACTAAAAATGTCGGGAGTAGATACAATAGTTTCGACTGAAGCTATAGGTGCGCATCCCGGAGGAACTGCACCTTTGGGAACTACTTTAGATAATAAATTTAAGACGGAAATGGGATTTTATGTATGTGATGCAAGTATTCTTCCAGAAGCCCCTGGTGCACCGCCAATGTTAACACTTATGGCTTTAGGAAAAAAGTTGGGAGAGAATATTCTAAATTCCTCCTGAAGGGACAATCTCATTTGGATCAACAACAATATCCAATAGCATGGGACCTTCTGAATCAAGTGTTTCTTTAATCCCTTTTTTAATAGAGTCTTTGTCTTCTATTTTAAGAGCAGATACTCCAAGACCTTTTGCAACTGTTGCAAAATCAGGATTACCTAATGAAAATTTGTACTTTCCTCCAAACTTCATATCCTCGTGTTGCTTAATTGTCCCTAATACTCCATTATTTATAAGAAAAATTTTTACATCGATATTGTTTTCTGAAAGAGTAAGTAGCTCCCCTAAGACCATTAAAATCCCACCATCTCCAGTTATTAGAACTACTCTCTTATCAGGATTTGATAATTTGGCCCCTAAAGAAGCAGGCAATCCAAACCCCATTGCGCCAAAAGAGTGAGAGCAAATGAATGTCCTTGGAAAATGAACCTTCTTTAATAGATGTGTCCAAACTGTTATAGAGCCTGTATCTGCAACGACTATATCTTCTTTATTTAAATTCTGAAG
>PWMA01000151.1 GCA_003558335.1 Candidatus Methanofastidiosia archaeon
AACATTTGATACATTTGCTAAAATACTATATTCTCCAAAATAAGATATATCCAACTCAGGCTCTATCCATACATCCTTAATTTCTGGAGCATCCTGTGCCTGAACAACCGCTAATGACGCTACTGTCACAAATATTATAAAAAATACTATTTTTTTGTCCGAGATTAACAACCTAATTGATTTTAATTACTATTTTTTTTTCTTGATATTTATATCGCTTTTCATGTAAGCAATGTTACAATTATTAATAACTTATAATATATAAAGTTTTCGTTAATATTGTTTAACAATAATGCAAAATTATTATTGAATACAATATATCTTATTGAATAAGTAATTGATAAAAGTTTTAATAAAAATTTAAAATTGTTTTTAGGTTTTTATAATATAAAAATAGAAGCTAAAGTATTTTCCACCTTACTGTTGTAAACACTGGCCCTCTAATATCAATCTTACCCTTTCCCCTTAAGTATTGGTGGATGTATGTGGGCAACGTTATATTAATATCTGAAATACTTCTAACTATAGGAATTCTTTCTTCATACTCGCCTTGCTCTTTTGTAGCTTCTATCCTGGAAACTATTTTTCTAAAGAAACCTTCAAGGTATGAAACATTAGTATTCAATCCATTGTTTATTATTTTTAAGGCGTTTGGATCTTTGGAATCCGGTAACATTCCTATCATATCTTTTTCAAGGACATATATTTCATTGAATCCTGCAGGTCCGATTAATTTTGTATTTTCTTCAGGCTCGACAATGCTAACTTCAATTTTTCGACCCAGAAAGTCACCTTTGTAAGATATGAACTCGCAAGGAGAAGGAGAATCCTTGTTCTGTTTTGCTGTTTCAAGTAAAGCATTCAATAGTTTTTGCCCTTCTCGTGTTTTTATATCTTCTACAAATTCAATAGATTTTGCAATATCTTCTGGAGAAAAGTCAATTTTGAAAAATTGTGGATATATGAGCTCACGAATATCATCTACTCCACTTCTTATCATGGATATTCTCTCTGCACCCTGTCCAATATTTAAAACATTATATGGAATTTTATATTTATTTAATACTTCTTGAGAGTATAAACCAAAGTCTGCAATTTCAATCCAATCTCCTAATTTAATAAATGCTTCATGTTCAGTTCCAGCTTCGTAGTAGCTAGCGCTTCTTTTTTTCACCTTAAATTTTACTTTGTCAAAACCTAATCTTTCTGTGAAATTTGTAACTATTTCTTTTCCGAGTTCAGGTGTTATTTCTTTATCCATTACCACACATGATGCCGAAAAGTGACTTCGAAGATGGGTCTGATCTTCTCTCTGCTCACGTCTAAAACATCTGTCAATTGAGAATAATTTTAAGGGGAGTTCACTTCTTGAAGCAAGTGCTTGAAGGGTAATAAACCAGCCGGATGTCATATGGGATCTTAAGGTAAGATTTGTAGGTACAGGAATCAAATCCTTAAACTCTTTGAATAGGCCTAATACTTTCTCAGCCGTTTCAAAATCAATTGCTAATCCTTTAGATATAGCTTCAACGAAATCGTCTCCTTCTATAGCCCCTCTCTTATAATCTTGAAGTGTTCTCTCAAGATTTCTAGTTCTTCTCTCATCAAGAGTTACAAATTGGGATATTTTTTCTTTGACTTCCTTTGAAAGTCCTACATTAGGCCTTGGAAGACCGGCAAGATAATATACTCTATCCAATATGGCCGGAGTTTCTGTACCCCACTGCCTATACATATCATCATCATTGATAAAAAGAGGATTAAAAACTTCATCAAAACCTAAGTCAAGATATATGCTCCTTAAGAGAGATATAGTTTCTTCAACAATATGTGGCTTACCCATAAACTATTCCCTCTCCAGGATCAACTTCTTTTTTTGCCGAAACAGCAGGGATGGAAACAGGGGATGGAACATTAATATCCTTAGAAACTACCACTGCTTCAACAAAGCATCTGTAAAGAATTGAATTGTGAATAAAAAGAAATTTTCCTTCATCGAGCTTTTTTTTGCTAGTCCATTCGGCTAGCATCTCTTCTTTATCGGGCCCATCGTAAATAAAAACACCGTCTATTTTGATCGAGCATACATTAGGAGTATAATTACAACAAAAAACAAATTCTACCAATAAGTTGCTATTTTTACTAGAGTATACGTCTGTTAAGGTCAGATTACTTGAAATGCTAACAGATGGTGCACCTTCATCAACTCTAATAAATCTTTTAGCTTCAATCCCGGTTAAAATTACGCCTCCCATGATACCAACCAAATCTATGAAACACCATATATAAGATTAACTTATACATAATTAATTCTTTGACAGAAGCGCAACTCTAGATTCTTTTGCAGAATCAACTGCCGTATATCCCGATTCTGATTCTAGACTATCACAGAATTTTAATATATCTTCAAAAAGAGGCATATTTTCAATTTCAAGCCTTTTTCTTGAGTAGCCTACATACATGTAAGCTTTAGCTTCAATGAAATCAGGCTCTGCTTTTTCTATGATTTTTGAATAATTTTTGATATCGCCCATATTATAGTTCTTAATAAGAGTTAATCTCAAGATCTTTCTTTTTGTTTTAATTTTTGGCAAAAGTTCTAATGATTCGTTTAGTTTTTCCCATCCGTTTTCAATCTGAGGATTACATATCCTCTCATAAGCAGATTTAGTGGGTGCGGGCAAAGTTATGTAAAGATTTTCTGGATATGTGTCCAGAGAAGATAAAACTTCAGGAGTTGTTCCATTAGTCACAAGAAATGTTGAAAATCTTCTTTTTCTAAATTCATCAAGTAATCCCGATAAATAAGGGTAGAGAGTTGGCTCGCCAGATAAAGAAATTGCAACATTTGTTGGATTTTCTGCTTCCCTAAGTTTTTTTATATCAATATTATCAAGAAATCCGTGATACCCTGATAGGAGTTCCCTTTGAGCCTCTATACAACCTTCAATTATGGTTTCAGGATCATCATACTTAGAAGGAAGATCTTCATTGTATTCAACAGGCCTCCAACAGAATAGACATTTATGTGTACACCATGCAACTGAAGGAGTCATCTGTAGACATCTGTGGCTTTCAATTCCATAGAATTTTTGCTTATAACAAACTCTTCCTTCGGTTAAACTTTTCTTTGTCCAATGACATATTTTTACTGCACTATGAGCTCCAACAATCCTGTATTTCTGCCTCTTCAGTGTACTCCAAACTCTCTCCATTTTTATCTTCTCCAAGCTCTTGGGCAAAATATTCTACACATTTCTTTAGACCTTCTTCCATGTTAGTTTTGCCATTAGCACCGGCAGCACCTTTGTGCCCACCGCCTTCGCCACCAATTATTGGAGCTACGTGAGACATTATCTTGGCAAGATTAATTCCGCGCTCAATTACTATTTTTTTAGCTCTTCCACTTATTCTTACTTCACTTCCATTTTCAGCCCCAACAAATGCAACGTCTGCCCCAGTAGAAAGAATTGACTTAGCTGCAAGTGCTTCACAGCTAGAAACTTTAGAAGTTGCAACAATGAAGTCGGAAACACTATAAAGTTTCATTCTTTGATGAGCCTTCAATATGGCTATTTTTTTAGAGTGATCATCTTCAACTCTTAGTAATTCATCGACATCAGATATATGGTATCCTCTTTTGAATATATGAATCAAAGTTTTCAAAGTATTTACATCAGAAAATCTCATATGTCCTGTGTCTGTAATTATTCCTGTAAGGATTGCAAGAATCACCTTTTTGCAATTTGTATTTTCTTTATTTATCAAACCTTCTTCTCTCATTTTGAGCATTATTTCAAATATAATTTCGGCCGTTGAAGTTCTTTCTTTGTTGATAAAGTATGTGTACTTTGTACCCTTGAATTTATTTGTTTCAAATGTTTCATGATGATCAATAGAGATTACAACTTCTGCTTTTTCGATCATCCTCTCAAATGAACCGAGTTGTACGGGTGTAGATGTGTCAAGAATTATGAGATTTTTATGATCTGTAGGGGATGCAACAATGAAATCTCCAAGGTGAGAAAGTAAGTTTTTTGAAAGATTGTTTAGAGTTTCAGCTCCAATCATTACGCTTTTTCCTTGAGATTTTAATAGCTCCTTTAAAGCTATTGCACTTCCTATAGCATCTGGATCTGCATTTTGGTGAAGAAGAATTATATAGTGGTCTTGTCTCAACAAAATTTCCATCAATCTAGTATACTCTACATTGCTTAACATTTATTCATTCTCAAATATGGGTAAAGATTACCCTGATGCAGGTTGTTGTCCGCCTAAAGCCTTCTGAAGATTTTTCTGCATCTCTTCAAGCTTTTTCTTCACTCTATCCTCTTGCTTTTCAATAGTAGTAATTCTAATACCAATGGATTCCTTCTTTTTGTTAAGATCCTCTAACATATCTGATTTTTCAGATTTGATTAAAATACTACCTATACTCTTGTAAACAACTGGATTTTCATTCTTTGAAAGTTCATTTAGTGCCTCATCTGTTTCATTTATTTCATTTTTCAAAGATTGTAGTTGATTAACTATTATCTGGTACTGACTTTGCAACTGTTGAAATTGCATTAGTTCCTGTTGAATATTCTCTGGAATATTTTGCAAAATTATCACCTCAATATTATCTATAATCTAATCTAAAAAAGATTAATTATAAACCTTTGGGTAGCATAGGTTTAAATAAGATTAAGCGGATTGGGATTTATGAGAGCTCTTTATATAGGTAGATTTCAGCCTTTCCATTTAGGGCATCTTCATGTTGTAAATCTTATCCTTAAATATTCAAAAGAAGTTATTATTGCCATAGGAAGCTCTCAAGTTTCGCATACAGAAAAAAATCCTTTTACAGCAGGTGAAAGATTTCTCATGATTAAAAAAACTTTTGAAACTGAAAGTGTTGATCTTAGAAGGGTTAATATTTTACCTGTACCTGATATCTATAGAAATGCTCTTTGGGTAAAACATGTTGAAACTATTACTCCTCCTTTTGATCTGGTGTATGCCAATGAACCTGTAACAGTAAGATTATTCAGAGAGTCAGGTTATGAAGTTAGGGGTCCAGAATTCTATAAAAGAAATTTGTACTCTGGTGAAGAAATTAGAAGTAGAATTCTTAAAAATGGAGATTGGGAAAGTCTCTTGCCACAAGGCACTGCACAAGTGATAAAGGATATTGACGGAGTAGAAAGACTTCTAGAGATAATAAAGTCAGACAAAAAGGAAACATCATACCGTGAGATGGAGAACTCAATATAATCGATAGTTTTAAATACTGATTTTTAGTAGACCAAAGGGGTTATTGGTGTTATGGAAAATAAAAGTATATTTACAGCTAGAGAGATATCTGAAATGGCAATTGCTATAGCCCTCTCAACTGTCCTTAGTTTCATAAAGGTTTTTCAGATGCCTCAAGGTGGATCAATTACTGCAGGGAGTATGATCCCTATAATATACCTTGCTCTAAGAAATAGGCCCAAAGTTGCAATTACGGGAGCAATTCTTTATGGAATAGTACAGTTTATAGTTGGACCTTTCTTTGTACACCCAGCACAGTTTCTTTTAGACTATCCCCTAGCATTTGGCGCACTTGGGATTGCAACATACGTAAAAAAATATCCTTCAATAGGGGCAGGCTTAGGTGTAGCTTTAAGATTTGTATCCCATTTTCTATCAGGAGTAATATTCTTTGGAATGTAT
>PWMA01000168.1 GCA_003558335.1 Candidatus Methanofastidiosia archaeon
AATTTTACTTGTTGCTATAGCGGTGGCATCAGTTAGTTCTTACTGGGTTTGGTTTAGAAGTTTTCAGTCTCAAATTCAAGAAGAAGTTGAGCAGCAGTCGGATATTGGTACCTCTTTAAGACTTAATATTTTAAATATATTCGATGATGGAACTAAGTATTATGTCACATTGCAAAACGCATCGTCTAGAGAAGCTCTTGAATTTTTAGGTATACAAGATTTTATTATAGATGGTCAAAACAATTGGGATAAAATAGAGCCCAGTTTTCCAATAACTGTAAATCCAAACTCCTCTATAATTTTTATTTTAACGCCACCCTCTAATAAAATACCAGTACAAGGTAGGACATATAGTTTTGTTTTTATAGGACACTCTTCAAAAGGGCAGGTAGTTGCAACAACATCTTATAGGCCTTAAAGATCTGTAATTATAATAAAAATATTAAATATTTTTCCAGATTTCTTCTACCTTTACCCTTTTTTGTTCCATTGAGTCTCTTTCTCTTATCGTTACAGTGTTGTCTTCTATAGTTTGGAAATCCACTGTTATGCCAAATGGTGTTCCGATTTCATCTTGTCTCCTATATCTTCTTCCTATTGAGCCAGAGTCGTCATAGAAAAGATCAAACCACTTAGAGAGTCTTTCATAGATATTTTTTGCAATATTTTCAAGTTCTTCTTTCTTTTGTAATGGGAATACTCCAGCCCTAAAGGGTGCAACTTCCTTTGGCAAAGATATCAGTTTTCTGTCTCCTTCGTCAGTATAGAATACGTCAAGCAATGTCCAGAAGTTTCTATCAACTCCAAAAGACAATTCAAGCACATGGGGCACCATCTTTTTACCTTCAATGTTTACTTCGAGTTTTTCTCCACTTGCCTTCTGATGCCCGCTTAGATCATAGTCAGTTCTATAGTGAAGTCCTCCCATCTCTTTGTATCCTCCAAGTGATTCTGTATAAAGTTCAACATCCCAGTGAATCTTATTATAGAAGGCCCTTTCATCCTCAGAAAGTTCTCTAAATCTAAACAATTCCTTGGGGAAATTCATTTTGTCTAGATAAAATTCTTGGATCTTTACCAGGTGGTAGATATAAAATTTAGGAATTCCGTAGTTTTTATGGAGTTCTGATGCCTTTACTTCATCTACTTCACCACTTGATCTGTTCTGAAGTGGAAACATTCTAAGGCTTACATCTTTTATTTTTTCAAAGTCTGGATGTTCATCTATTGTATCTGGATCAAAGAATATCTGAAGTTCTGCTTGGTTAAATTCTCTTAGTCTGTAAAATCCTTGTCGTGGAGATATTTCATTTCTATATGCCCTTCCAATTATTGCAAGGCCTATAGGAAGTTTACCTCTTAATGTATTAAAGCTTCTTTTAAAATTTAAAAATGCACCTTGAGCTGTTTCTGGTCTAAGGTAAGCTGTCTCTGAATCTCCGGTAGAGCCAACAGATAGTTCAAACATCATGTTAAACATCTTTACATCAAGAAGCTTCCCACCACATTTTGGACAAGGAATTTCACTTTCTTTTATCAATCCTGACATTTCTTCTGCAGAAAGTCCTTCCGCACATCTTTCAAGACATTCCTCTACAAGATGATCTGCCCTAAACCTTGAATGGCACTTTTCACATTCAGTCAAGGGATCAGTAAAATTTTCTAAGTGGCCAGAGCCAATAAAGACATTCTTAGGCATTATATTGGTGGCGTCGACTTCAAAATAGTTAGGATTTAAACTAAGGTAGTGTTTTCTCCATGTATCTTCCCATTTTCTTCTCATAAGGGTGCCGAGATGTCCATAATCATAAAAACCGGAAATACCACCATAAATTTCTGAAGATGGATAAATAAACCCTCTTCTCAATGCAATATCCATTATCTCATCTGATTTCATGTGATTACCTCTGCTTTAGCAAAGAACAGCGAAGATGACTTATAAATTTTTTGTAGTTAAATGCTTTGTTGAATAATTCGTGCTTGCGGCAACTATGCATTTAAACAATGGAAAACAGAAAATAAAATAAAAATAAAGATTTATCTTACCTTTGAGCCTATTTTCGTGTCCCTATCTGCCTCTAAGAGTGATACAAGTTTTCCGTCATCTGCTGCCAGTATCATAGCTTGACTTTCTATACCACGAATTTTAGCAGGCTCTAAGTTACAGATTGCAACGATATTTTTACCAATCAGTTCAGTTTTATCGTAGTGACCCTTTATTCCTGCAACTATTGTTCTCTCCTCACCTACATCAATCTTTATTACATAAAGTTTGTCGGCTTTTGGGTGGTCTTCCACAGATATAATTTTTCCAGTTCTTATGTCTAATTTTTGAAAATCTTCAAAAGACACTAATTTCACTTCTTTATTAACTATAGTTTTTTTCATCGGTTCGGGGCTGTCAAGCTTTTGTATTTGATGCTTTATCTCTTCATCTGACACCTTAAAAAATACCGGTTCAGGTTTTGAAAGTTTTTTTCTCTGAACTAAAAGAAACTCTCCACTATCTCCCCATGAAAAGCTAGTTATTCCTAATTGATTTAGAATCTTCTCAGTTGAAAATGGTAAGAAGGGATTTAGAATAATTGAAAGTGTTTTCGAAAGTTCTAAAGATATATATATGGCGTTTTCTGCTTTTGCTTTGTCATTTTTAACAAGTTTCCACGGCTCTTTTTTGTCAAAATATCTGTTGCACATTTTAGCAAAGGAAATAATCTCTTTTAAAGCATCTTTCATCTTAAAGTTATTTATCAAAGTTCCTACCTTCTCTCCAATTTCGTGCATAGCGTTTATAGCTTCTCTATCGTCTGCATCAACTAAGGCAGAATCCATCTGTGGAATTTTTCCTTCAAAGTTATTAAAAGAAAAAGTCATGCTTCTGTGAATAAAGTTACCTATAATATCATTTAACTCATCATTTATTCTTTTTTGAAATTCTTCCCAAAAAAAATCTGTGTCCTTTGATTCTGGTGCTATAGATGTTAAGTAGTATCTTAAATAGTCTGGTGGGAAATCTTTTAAAAAGTCATCAAGCCATATGGCCCAGTTCCTAGATGTTGAAGTTTTTCTACCACCAATATTAAGATATTCATTTGCTGGGACGTCATAGGGAAGTTTCCAATTTTTACCTTCATAATTACCATAACCTAATAGAAATGCTGGCCACATCATTGCGTGAAAAGGTATATTATCCTTTCCTATAAAATGTATTATTTTTCCGTCAAGCCAGTAATCTTTCCAAGCGTCAGGTTTACCCTGTTTCTGTGCCCACTCTTTAGAAGATGAGACATAGCCAATTACAGCTTCAAACCATACATACAAAACTTTATCTTTCCCCTCCTCTAGAGGAACAGGTATACCCCATTTAAGGTCTCTTGTTATTGCCCTTTCTTGCAAACCCTGCTTAATCCAGTTTAGGCAGAAGTTAACAACGTTTGGCCTCCAGTGAGTATTGGATTTCATCCAGTCTTCTAACTCATCCTGAAAATCTTTCAATCTAATAAACCACTGGAAAGTTTCTTTTACTTCAGGATGGGTGGAACAAGTTATACATCTTGGATCTATAAGTTCCATAGGCTCTAAGATCTTTCCACATTCCTCGCACTGGTTTCCTTTTTGATCAAGGGCCTTACATTCTGGACACGTTCCTTCAACGTATCTATCCGCCAAAAACATTGAACATTTAGGACAGTAGGCCTGTGTTACAGTCTTTTTTACTATATGTCCATTTTCAACCAACTTTAAGAAAAAATCTTGAGAAGTTTCATGGTGGACCTTAAGAGATGTTCTTGAAAAATTATCAAATGATATACCAAGGTTCTTAAAATCTTTTTTCATATCTTCATAGTAAAAGTCAACAAGTTCCCTTGGAGTTATGCCGTCTTTTATGGCCTTTATCTCTATCGCTGTTCCATATTCGTCTGTCCCACCTACATATATTACATCGGTGCCATCAAGCCTCTTATATCTCACAAAGGTATCTGCTGGAAGATATGCTCCCGCTATATGGCCTATATGAAGGGGCCCATTTGCATAAGGCAGAGCAGATGTGACAAGTATTCTTTCTGACATATTTATTTCTCCTGTTTATTATTTAGATAGTGATTTAAAATATTTAAAAGTGTTTGCGAAGTAGTTTTCAATAAATTATTAGAAAAAGAGATAACATGGGGATCTAGAAAAAGGAAAAATACAAATTTCCTTGGATTATTCATTAAAAACAGTTGCCCGAATCAATTTAAAGGCCCAGAGAATCTGATATATTAGACTCCCCTTTGTATCTGGGCCTTAAAAATATAAATATAAAAAAATAATTATCCATTATACCCTAGATCTCTTGCCCTTTCTAAAGCTTCTTGTGCATCTTGAAATCTCTCTAATCTCCTAAGTGCAACACTTTTGTTGTACCATATAACGGCCTGATCTGGATCTATTTCTATTGCTCTATCAAATGATTCTACCGCTTCAGAATATCTGCCGAGATTTGTAAGTGTCCAACCTTTATTATTCCATGCAAATATATAGGTTGGATCAACTTCTATAGCTTTATCAAAGTATTCGAGGGCATCGGAGTATTTTCCAAGTCCCAAAAGTGCCCAACCTTTATTTGTCCAAGAGCGGGCTTGATTTGGGTCTATTTCAATTGCCTTTTCATAAGCTTCTATAGCTTCAGAAAACCTTCCATCGTCACCACGAATGTTTCCTTTTTCAATCCATGAATCTACCAATTTTCCCCTAGCTTCTTTGTACTCTGGGTTTAACTCTAAAGCCATTTCAAATTTTAATATTGCTTCATCATATATCTCTTTTTCATATAAATCTAGGCCTTCTTCAAAATAGTTTTGGGCTTGTGTAAGGGTTTCATCTACTTCTTCATCAACCGTTTCATCATCAATTAATTCCTCTTCTTCAATTATAGTATCTACCTCTGATTCAGGTTCATCTGCACAACCTGAAAATCCAATAATTAATAATATCAACATTACTATTATGGCCAAACTAAGCATTTTTTTCATAATATTCCTCTTTCATGAATTTATTTCTTATTGATTCTTCTTACTAAATATCGGTTTAGAGTTTTATTTAAAATTATCGCTATCAGATTTGTCAAATTAAATATAGGTGTTTATAAGGCACATGTTCTATTTATTATAATAGATAATCTCAGTTTTATTCGGATTAATACATTTTATAAATATTTAGAATCCTTACCTTTTTTGATGGGCTCTTGACTTTTTTAGTGACATAGTTTTTGGATTTATAAAAGAAAAAACTGGCAGCATTGTTGTACTTGCAATTGTACATGGATTGTTTCAAGCACTCGCTATTGCTCTTTTTTAGAAATTGCAAGTTCAATTGAGTTAGTATTATTCCGACTTAGGGCTCTAGCCTTTTCAAATGCGTCTTCTGCTTCCTCATATCTTCCAATTTCATGAAGTATCCAACCTTTGTTTTGCCACAACTCCTTCACATTGGGATCTAGTGAAATTGCTTTTTTGATAAATGGTAAGGCTAAATAATATTCTCCCTGCATTCCTAGTGCAAAACCTTTATTACCCCATGCAATTGCATAATTTGGATCTAACTCTAATGCCTTTTCATAAGCTTCTATAGCTTC
>PWMA01000180.1 GCA_003558335.1 Candidatus Methanofastidiosia archaeon
AAATTTTAATATTATTAACTAATGCAGGCCATCTTCCTGAAACCTTTACTGCATTAAGAAGTCTTTTACATGTCCTTCTTAAAAATAAAAAAATAAAGAAAAAGTTTCGGTCAGAGCTTGATGAGAGGGATAGAGCTTTTTTTGATGAGACTTTAGATTTATTTCAAGTATTTCATGTGCAATATTTAATTATGCTCTTTTTGATATTGATTAAGATGACACTTAATATATGTCATGAAAAAACTAAGTGTGATTTAATACCTGCTTTATTGATTAAGAAGAACTAACAAACTAGGGGGGGTTTACTATGAGTAGCTATAAGATAACACCAAAAGTTGATGCAACTCAAGAATTTATTGAAATTGCAAATGATTTTTCTAATCCATTGGATCTGGTTAGAGAAGCTATCAGTAATTCCTATGATGCAAAAGCTACAAAAATAAGTATAAGCTTTGATGTTGAAAAAGTAGATGGAGAAGATGAGTTAGTGATTACCCTTAAAGATGATGGAACTGGTATGGATAAAAATGGACTTCAATCTTTTTTTGATTTAGGTAATTCACTTCGTAGAGGATATAAAGGTATGATAGGTGAAAAAGGGCATGGGACAAAAGTATTTTTTAATAGCAAAAAAATAGAGGTTATAACCAGTAATAATGGAAAGAGATATCATGCTGAAATGGATAACCCTTATAGAAAATTACATAATAGAAAAATGCCTGAAGTGCAAGTCATAGTGCAAAATGCAAAAGAAAGCGATTGCGGTACTAATATTATTATTAGAAGATATAATAATAACCGTATGGAAAAGTTCACACATGATATCCTAAAAGACTATATAATGTGGTTTACGAAGCATGGATCAGTGGAAAATGTTTTTATAGATAAGACTTCGAGTGTGGAGTTATTACTCAAAGGACTTGACAAGGATAATCCTGAAAATATTAAGCAAGGCCACGTATTCCCAAATGAGAGCATAAATATAAATCAATTAATAAGCAAAGATAGAGCTAAGGCTCATGATAATTATTGTAAAAGGATTACAAAAAAAGGCAACTTGAAGAACTACCCACATATACATTTTGAAGCAGTTTTTTCAATAGAAGGTAAACGTGTAAAATATGACAACAACCCAATGCTAAGACGCCCGGGATACTCAGCTCCAAATGGAGCCTATACAATTCAAGATCGTTACGGTTTGTGGTTATGCAAAGACCATATACCTATTCAGCGCAAAAATGAATGGATTACGACCAAAGGGTCGGAATACACAAAGTTCCATGCATTTTTTAACTGCCAGGATTTGCGTTTGACTGCCAACCGCAGTTCTATCGAAAACACTCCATCGGAGACACTTCAAGATGTTCATGATAAAGTTCAAGAAATATATAATGAAATTATTAATAGTGATGATTGGACTAAAATGGACTGGCTCGAAGAACAATCCATATCTCACCAGACAATAGAAAAAGAAAAAAATTTATTTAAATGGCGTATAAATAAAGTAAATAAGGCTAAAGTTGCATTACATAATGGTGTAACTTTAGTAGAACCTGAAAGGGAAAGCGGTGTATATTCTATGTTTATGCAGCTAGCAGTTTTGGAAAAATCTTTATTTCCATTTATAATTATTGATTATGATACTCATGAGGGAATCGATGTAATAGCTAAAGGAGATAAAACCACCTCTATTAAAACTTCAAAATTATACTATGTTGAATTTAAAAGAACACTTGGCAGAAGGCTAAATCATTCATTTGAGAACACATATAGCATAGTGTGTTGGGATACTGACATTATGCATGACGATACTATAATGGACATAGACAATGAGGAACGAAAAATGGAGATAATTCCACCTGCTAATAACTCAGACTATACTATGTATTTTTTAGTACATCCTAAAAAAGTTCATAGAATCGAGGTTTTTGTTCTAAAACAATATTTGGAAGAAAAACTAAACATTATATTTAAGCCAAGAAAAGATGGGGCAACTTACTGATTGGTTTAACTGGTTTTATTTCAATTGACTCTTGTAATGAAGCTTTGAGTTTTAGCATTGAGGACTAATAATATCAATTGAGAGATATTATTAGGAGTTTTAGATGCTATATCAATTAGCGCGTAAAAATATGTTCTGTTTTTTGAAAGTGTAATATAGTCGCAGTGGATTTGCTCACAGTTGCTGGATGACCATACAATAGAAGAAAAGCATTTCAAAATGATAACGGACAAAATTGACCATGTAACAGATACAACTAAATTCAAGATCAAGCATATAAAAGAAGCTGGCGAAATTCACCTTTGCTGGAATCCAGAGGTGATTGAACAGCTCAATATTAGTGAAGTTGAGAGGCAAAAAGAAATCTTGAAAGAGTTTGTCATTGCA
This sequence comes from Candidatus Methanofastidiosia archaeon, assembly GCA_003558335.1. GTDB lineage: Archaea > Methanobacteriota_B > Thermococci > Methanofastidiosales > Methanofastidiosaceae > Methanofastidiosum. The sequence continues at coordinate 2,390 of PWMA01000180.1, forward strand.
GCTTGTGATAATTTACTCGTTTGTATTGAGGATAATAATAAAGATGACATTTAATAGAACTTAAAGCAATTGTAGATGAATGCAACGATGGTAGATTAGAAAGGGCTGATAAGATGTGGGTAAAAGGACAATAATTGATGTTCTTAAAGCAGGAAACATTGAGTTATTTCATTCAAGAATAATAGCTTGGTTGCTCTATCCTAACTCTGAGCATGGTTACGGCGACTACTTTATTAAAGAATTTGCACATATTGTCGATAGCCGTGGTAATACAAGTATGTCGTCAGCAATTAATGCTAGTAATATTAACGTCAACACTGAGGATAAAGTGGGCAAGCATCGTTTTGATATTACAATTGAAGTAGATGGAAAAAGATTTATAGTTGAAAACAAAGTAAAATCACTTGGTAGTGATTTGCAATTGGGTGTTTACCAAGATTACGGTGAGGTTATTGGTTTGGGCTTTATTGATGTCTCTTTTGCCGAAAGTGTTAACATTAATCTTCCAGTATTAGAATACAAAGATATACTTCGCATAATAAAGAACAGACCAAGTAAAATACAAAGTGACCCTTATGAAATGTTAATTATGCAGTATCAGGAGCATCTCGAAAATGAAGTAGGTATTATTGAGCTTATGCAGCAGACATACTTCAACAATCATATCAACAATAGCGGTGATGTACTCTTTAGTGAAATTAAAGAAAAGATTGATAACAAAATTTACAATGATAATGACATAAGATTTTTAAACTACGCTTATTTGGAGTACTTGCGGCGTGTTTTTGATTCTCAAGTTAAACAGTTAAAATGGTCTACGAACAAAGATATGATTAGTGGACCTTGGCTATCGGGTGGGCAAAAGACGACTAATGGGTACACTTTAAAAAAAATCTTTACTGATAGGTGTGAAAAGTTTGGAGTAATAAAATTCTGGTTTCATATACAAATAGAAACAGGAGTAGCACAAGCAAATGCAAATGCAGTTGCAGGAAAAATGCAGTTAAAAACTGCCTCGAATGATAACAAAGCTTGGTGCAATGAGCTAAAAAAAATATATCAGTTATGCAGCAATCAATCTTGGTGTAAACGGGTTGACAAAAGAAATTTCTATATTGTTGAGGAACCTTTTACTAGAAATGATTTGCACAGGGATATTATGGTACCTAAAGTCAAAGCATTTATGGAATGCTTTGGCACGTTCAAATAGGGCTTGGTAGTATTGTGTAGCGAATCTGACGCAATGAATTCTTTTTGCTTTCGGAATAGTTTAACACACAGCTTGATAGCTTTATTTCATTATATTTCGAACAGTATGTAAAAGTAAGAAATATAATGGCTGAATTTCGGCCAATAATGATGGATGTATTTTGCCACAATATGTTTTATCTATGACTAATTCTGTAACTAAGTGTGTTCGGCAAGATAAAAATACAGAGGTTAATCATAGATTATCAAATATATCAAGTAGCAGCTAATAAGCAGTGCGAATAGGAATAACAAATCAATTGAACAATGATCAATTTAGAGACCTTGTTAATATCTTTACCTGGACTTATGCAAAGACCTATGCCAAAGTATGTCCACATGAATATATCGTGAAGGATAGAATAAGTGAAGATAAGCATGACCTTTTCGAGCAGGTGGTTAGATATATTAGAGAGAAAGGTTTTACTGTTAAGTATAAAGGCAGGTCTGGGCAATACTATATTTTAGATGACCACTATTACTGGACAATGGGGGCCTCAGTGGAGGAAACCACAATCCTAAACCGGGCAAAGCTTTCTGAATATAAGTTGATTGATAGCTGTTGGGTATGGAGTGGGGAACTATAATTTAACAGGATTAAATACTGAAGTTTAAAAGGTGAACTATGGATTTTTTTCTTGAAAGGATTGACGGTTTATCATCTGAAGATCTCACTACAGAAATACTAAGTTTCTTTTTAGACAGTCCTTCGTACGCACCATATCAAAGGTTATTCTACTCGCTCATTTTCCCCAATCAAGATCTAAGAAATACTGAGGAAAGGCAGTATGATATAACAACCCAAAGAGTTTTTGAAGGGGCAGAAAGACCTGATTTGGTTATTGAGGGCGAAGAGGAGATTATCTTTATCGAGAATAAGTTTTACGCCTCTTTTAGCGGAGGCAACCAGATGTATGCTTACTTTTCTCGTCTAATCAATAACTTCAAAGATAAAAATAAGCATCTTATCTTGTTAACCATTAAAGACCGCAAAGAACTATACATAAAAGATATTAGAAGTCAGTTTAATCAAGAAGCTTCTTTATTAACCAGCGAGGAACTCTTTGAATTCTGTAGTAATAACGAAGTAAAACTTAAAGTAATTACCTGGGAAGATATATTTAAGCTTTTTGATACATCTGATATATTGATTGCAAATCTAACGGAATATATCAGGAATAAATATTTAACCTCCACAATTCTAAAGAAAGAGGAGTTAGCTATGTTGCAAAATCAAGATGTCCCTGTATTACTGAATAAATTATGGGCTGGAATTGACAAGATTAAAGACATACTTTCAAGCGATGGGTATAGTGTAACACGTACATCCCAATCAAGAATATTTTATGCTTTTCGTGTAGAAAGGGCTTGGGGAATGGTATGGGTTACATTTGATCACTACTGCTGGTTAAATTATAACACCCCTTATGTTCTTCAGCTTCGTAATGAAATGCTAAAAGAATCTTATCAGTTTGCGGACTTAGAGTTCCGTATAAGCAAGGTCGGTTTTATTTATGATAAAACACAAGGATACTACATTTTCCTGATAAAAATTACAGAAGCGGACTTAGCAGGAAGTGCTTCAGAGATAATAAAAGAGAAATTAGAGCAGTTGGATGAGATGTTTGAAACTGCAAAGGGGCAATCAAGGAATTTAACTGATAGAGGAATGTGATGGTAGGTAATCATAACTGTATGATTTGCTGTAACTGTAATAGAGAAGGGCAACCATGGAGTTGATTAAGTTTGAGCCAGTTTCTATTAAAAATCACCCGGAGCTTAACGAAAAATGGGTGCAGGATCAAATAGCAAACGATCCAAGAATTCTAGGACTTGGAGACGTGATATTAAAGGATCGTGAACGAACTCAACCAAGAGCAGGGCGTTTAGATTTATTATTTCAAGATGCTGAGTACACTCACAGGTATGAAGTTGAAATTCAGCTTGGTTCAACCGATGAGAGCCATATAATAA
>PWMA01000085.1 GCA_003558335.1 Candidatus Methanofastidiosia archaeon
CAGAAATATTAATTACATTGCCCACTCTAATGTTAAAATTTTTTATTCCATAGTTTAAAAGATTTGTTTTAGTTCCCACGACGCTTTTTTCCTCTATATCAAGACCATATATATCAAGGCCCATCAACCCTGCTTCAATTAGAATTCCTCCTGTGCCCATAAAAGGATCCAATACTTCCAGCTTAGCTTTAGAGATATTAATCATAGCTCTTGCGATACGTGGATCAATAGAAGTTGGAGAAAAGAAGGGCCTTAACTGTGGTTTCCTTTTATTAAAATCTTTCTTATTTCTTTCAAATATTTTTTTCCCAATGAATAATTTATTTTTATATACAAATCCAAGGATTTCATCCATTGGATTTGTCAAATCAGCTTTTATTTTATTTTCAAAGTGATCAGATATAGAGTTTGCGATGTCAATTTCTAAATTTCCACAGTTTATTTTGTCCATGTTCTTAACCCGGACTTTAAAGGTTCTATTCATTTTAAGTTTAGAATCCCAACAGATATTAGACAAGACTTTATCTATTTTTTCATTAATTTCTGAATCAGATATAATGTCCAATACAAAATGAGTCAATCCTAATCGAGATAGAAAATTGATTTTGTTACTATAAATTTCTAATAGTAACAACTGACCTTCACTGAAGAGTATCTTGTATTTTTTCCCATATGTCTCAAGTAAAGAAATAGCCTCTTGTTTAGCAAATAGGTAGTTGCCTCCTGACAAATGAAATAAAAGTTTCATCTATATCTCCATTGGAGCAAGATACATTGTAAATCTGCCTTCATCATCCAAAGGGTATTCAAGTTTTAATGGAAGCTTTGTGCCCCCTACAGATATTTTTAGATAATCTGAAACAGAAAAAGCATTTAAGAAACTTAATACATAACTAATATTATACTTTGAGCGTTGAGGACTCTTTACTTCAAATTTTTTTATAGATTTAGAGTTAGAAGATATTTCTGCTAATGCTTTAGAAGTAGTATCTTGAGAAGATATGACTATTTTATTTTTATTTAAGGATAGAACTATAGTTCCTCCAATTATTGCCATATCTTTTACTATATCCCTAAAAGTTTTACTTTCAATTTCGATTAGAGTTGAATATTTTGGATTTATTTTGGGAATATTGAAAGTGGTAGTTGAAAGTAATGTAAATTCAAAATTTCTTTTGAAATCACTTTCTAAAATAAGTTCAAGTTTACCAGTTTTAGAGTTGACATCAATAATCATCGTTTCTCCAGGGTAAGTTCTTTTACAAATTCTAGCAAAAGAATCTAGATTTATGCCAATTGATTCTTCTTCCTCCAAATCATATTTAGAAAAATAAGAAGCAGGTAAAAGAAACTCTACTTTTGAAATCAGAGAAGGATCTGTACCTTCAATATATATTTCATTCTTTTTTAAAGTAAATAGGCATTCTCCGGTCAACTCAGATATCGACTCAATCACAGGTTTGATGTTTCCGATATTTTGAGATACAAAGCGAGACATTAAAACACATGTAAGTTTATCAAATGTTTATAAAAGATTATCGTATAGTTCACTTTATTATCATTGTTAATTTTTCTTTTTACCCTTTATTACATCTTTTGGATCTGGGATAGATGTAGAACTATCTGAAAAAAATCTACTATTAGTTTCCTTTTTGCCTTTGATAGTTTCTTTTGCACTTGGCAGATTTTTATTATTTTCATTTGAATCAGAATCTGATGATTTTTCTAGTAATTCTCTAATTGATGAAGGTATTTCTGTTGAATTATTTTTGAATCTAAAATTGTTTGTCCAGTTGTCCCTATTTTTACTTTTGCCATTGCCTTCATTTCTAAATGGATTCTCTTGTGCATTATTATTTTTACTCCTTCTATAATCTTTATATGCTTCTTCGACCAAAGGAGGCAAATCTAAATCTAAATTTTTGGGAACTACCCTTCCCTTTACCTGTTTTAATTGTTTTTCTTCGTAGTCAAGATGTTGCTTAGATTCAAGATTTTTGAGTTCAGTTAAGATTTTAATTTGATATTCATCAAGTTCTTTTTTATTCATAAGATTCATCTCTGAATCTTTATATCTAATATATCTTTCATTTTCTTTTGTAATATTTTTTCTTTTATCCTCTAAATTAATTTGATCATTAAAGTTCTCGGATTTAGAATAGTTATTTTGAATATTATCAATCGATTCATATTCATTATTAGTTTCTGAAGAAAGCATATATTCTATATTAGGTATTTCTAAACCTAAGTTTTCGCCTGATTTATTAATAGGTGATTTTTGTGATTCTGAGTTGCCTATTTCAGTTGTATATTTTCCATATGTAGGAGATTTAGCATCCTTAAGATTTTTATAAAATTTTTCTTCTGGTTTCCATTCTTTACTGGCACCTTTATCATTTAGATTTACCTTTGTTGTTTGTTGAGATAATGATTTTTTAGTTTGAGGTATTCCCTCCTCTTTCTTTGGAAATACGGAAAATTTATTCTTTTTTCTTAACTCAGAACTTGCTCTCTTTTCATCATAAGGCTTTTTGTTATTTTGCTGATTTTCTATAATTTTTTCATCTTCTTGTCTTTTCACAAACTCTTTGAATTGATTTTCTGCTTCAAGACTTGGAGAACTTGGCAAGGGACCTCTTTCGTTAGAAATTTGCTTTTCATTTTTTGAAAATAAGCCAAATCTGCCCTTATCTTTTTTTACGTTATTGTTTAAAGATTTAGATTGAGTTTCAAACGAAGATGTAGGCATCTTTTTTTCAGTCTTTCCATATTGTTTACCTTCTTTTGAGAACAAATTAAATCTTTTTTTAGTTTTAATATTTTCTTTTTTGGATGCATCCGACCCCTTAGGAGGATTTCCACCTTTTGGAACTAATTGCTTTTTCAAGGACCCTCCTTTAGATATCACAGATTTGTAGATAGAATAACCAACTATTGACAAAAGTAAAACAATTAGTGCAATTATAATATAAGGCATGTAGGGGGAAGCTTTAATATCTTCTATTACTTGATTTATCGATTCAGGAACTTTTGGTGGAGTAGGTTGAGGAGCTGGTTTTGATTTGACACTTATTGTTGTTCTTTCAATATCAAAAGATTTTAATTCTTCATAAGTATTTTTCCATTGGAACTTAGAATCTTCCAATACGAATGCACCAGATTTAGTAGCTTTAATTTCTATTTGTTTCGATAATTCACTCCCACCTTGCATATCTCCAATTATAATTTCTTTATCTCCTGAGATAATTTCAAATTCTTTGGGAATATTTTCAACTATTTTCACATCGTAAATATCATCCTTGCCCCAATTTTTAATGTCATAGTTTATAGTTAATATCTCCCCTTCTTCAAGTTCATTTGCAGATATATTTCTAGAAATTGACGGCCCCCATACAGTTACTAAGGATGGAGACAGAGATCTAGTTCCTCTTACTCCCCATTCATCCTCGTAGGTAGCTAAGGTTTGGCCAATTTGGTAGTCTCCTCCTTGAGTTGGCACTAAAGTATAGTTTAGAGTTACTCTTTCTTCGGGTTTTAACTGACCTCTCCAATAGTTAGTACCAGTTGTTACTTGAAGATTTGAAGGTATCCTATCTTCAACTACTACGTTTTTTGCATCGCCATCGCCTATATTATTAATGATTGTAGTAACAGGTATTATATGTCCAATTCTAATTATATCTGATTTAGTATCTGAGTCTTGCCTTAGTAAATTAATTCTAGGAGATCTTCCACCTATTGTTATATTTGTTGAGACATCTGATTTATTTTTCTTTCCAGCTATATCTTCAAATTCTGTAGAAGTATTTATTGTAAAAGTTTTATCTCGATTTTCTTGAAGGACTCTAACGGTAAATTTAGTTGTTTCAGAGTCTCCTTCTTTTAGTGCATCTATAACCCCACTTAATTCTCCATCAACTAATTCTAAATCTCCAGTAATGGAATTAATATAACTTATATTTTTTGCAAGACCATCTCCTGTATTTGCCAAAGTGAGTACAACATCGACATATTTGTAGTCTGAAAATGAATATTCTTGATTAAAGTATTGAACACTCGAAGTTGTGATTCTAGGCTCACCTGTAACTCTAACAGAAGTACCAGATGCGATGTGCTCAAAACTATGTCCTTCAAGATCGTAATACAAGAGTCTGGTGTCCCCTATCCTATATTCTCCAGGGAAAGAAGCAGTTATAACGTAATTAAACATTCTTTGTTGTTCAGGCTTCAATTCTGAAATATTGTATTCTATTCTTTTTGCCTGAGGATCATCAATCAAACGGAAGCCTTCTGGAACTAAATCAAGAATTTGAATATCTCTTGCAATTTTATTCCCTGTGTTTCTAACAACTAAAGCTACAATAACTGAGTCTCCCCTTGAAATGGTAACTCTATCTATTTTTTTTTCTATCTCAAGTCTTGGGAAATCTTTACTTACCCTAACAGGTGCAATGTCTGAAGTTGTTTTATACTTTTTTCCTGCTTGATCTTGAAATAAAAGTTCCGTTTTAAAATCAAATTCTCCCATCTCCAAGGCTTTTATAGAATATCTTAAAGTTACAGTTTCGTTCTTTTCCATTTTATCGATATCCATTGTTGCCCGTCCATCGATTAATTCAAATCCCTGTGGTATATAGTCAACTAGATTTATTTTAGTAGCAGGAATATCTCCTATATTCTTTATTCTAACAATAACATCAGTAGTTTCACCTACAAAAAGTCTATCTTTTAGAATATTTCTTGAAATTTGAAACTCTGGTTGTTTTGGGATTGTTGTAACTAACTTTTTGTCGCTTTCTGAATAATTCTTTATTATTTCTTCTCCTTTTTCATTGAAATACGCCCATTTGTAAGATAAATCTATTTGGATAGGCGATACTTTAAGATAATCAGTTTTAGGTGCTTTAAACTTAAACACAATTAGTCTTTTTTCTCCAGGCTCCATAGATTTTATTTCTAGGCATGCCTCAGTATCTGATGCACAGAAACATTTGTTGCCTGTTAAAAATGTGAAATCTTTTGCTGTTATTTGTATTTTTACATTGCTAACAGGCATATCACTTGTATTTTCTATTTCAGTAACATACCAAAAATTAGTGTCAGATTGGGGCCTATTTATTTCATTTTCAACTTCAAATTCAAAATCTTCTGGCCTCATTATTGAATGAATTATTGGAGTCCATAGAACAGTATCTTCTCCAACTTCATAAAGCATTAGTTGCCTAATATCCTTACAAGTATTATCTCTACCTATAGTAACAATATCTCCTCGAGTTAAATGTCCTGGGTATTGAAATGAATTATTTGCTTCTCTGAAATTGTATACATACTGTATCTTATTATCTATCACGGAAACATTGAAAAGATATGTGTTATCATCAAACTCAACTGAACCTGAGCTTGCGTTAATATCCAATTCTCCTAAGAGAGTAGTTTTTATCCCTTCCTTACTTCTTCTCAAGAAAGTTCTTTCGCTTTCATCTATCTCCCCCTTATAAAGAGTTGTA
>PWMA01000005.1 GCA_003558335.1 Candidatus Methanofastidiosia archaeon
AACCTTTTCCCATATTGGGTTGATTTTATAACAAACATTATTTGAGCTTTCTCTTTTCCTCAACAAAATCCCATTACAAATTAACCAGTTAACAGCGTCTTTAACTCTTGGGAGACTAGCAGCACCAATATTCACTTTTAATTCAGAGATTGTTGCTTTCTCCTGAATTTCTGAAAGAAAAGTAATTATTCTTGTTAAGTATCTTGTATTAGAAAGATTATTATTATCTGACTTGCAACCGTTTGAGTTTCTTCTTCCCATTCTAAAACAATCCTACCTTTTTGAAGAATCTGTTAGCATCTTCTTCAATATCCAATTTATAATTTAAAATTTTTATAGTGTCCCTATTTTCTCTTTTTACTAAACCCATGTTCTCCAATTCTTTTATTGCAACATCTCTCAAATTCTTAGGTACTAAAAAATGTCTGCCCAATTCTGAATGCAATTCTTTTCTTTTAATATATTTCCCAATACCATATCTTTTTTTTAACAAGTTATGACAAGACAAGTAAAACAATTTAATATTTAACTCTTTCATCTTAACAATCCTCCTGAACAAGTTTCTAAACATTCTCTTGCAGTTTCAACAACCATAAAATGTTCATAAACAGCTAAAATTAATATAACAACAATAAAACCAATAATCAAAAGCTTGTACCAATTTCCTCCACTTATAAGATTCTTCCAATTAATTGAACCATCACTATTCTTTATAGGATGAACAACACTCCAACCTAGAAAACCTTTTCTTAAACTTACTTTTTCACCACTTTTAGTGGTAATATCTTCTATACCTTTTCTAAAATCCATTTTTATCAACCTTTTGCAGCAAAAAATGCACTTGCTACCCATACAACAACAATAAGCGTAACGAGTTGCCATAAAGGAAGCATCTCAAGTTCCATATTTCTAGCCATTATCCATCCAGCAACAATAGCAATAGTTCCTCCACATCCTAATAACCAAAAACCTGGACTATCTAAAGCTTCTTCAATCATTTTTATCCTCCTGTTTTGATTTAATACATTTCAAAACAAGCAACAACCAAGTAAATAATAAAACAACCCCCCAAACAAAAGAAACAATGTTTGGAAAGAGATATATCGTTTTGAACTCACTATAACTAATTAAATTTGGCAAAGAAGCCCCAATAAACCCTGCTGAAGTCCCTAAAACCAATCCAGCTATAGCAATGGGTTCATCCATAACTTTTTTAATTTCTTGGAGCTTTTTCATCTTCAACCTCCAACTTGTCTAAAATATCTGAAACATCCTGAGAATTATCATCCATATTCTTGAAAAACTTTAGTTGTTGTCTCAATCCTAAAATCTTTAATCCTGTTGTTATAATACTCCCAATAAATATTAAAATTAAACCATAAGCAATCAAACCTATATCATCCAATCCGATAATTACAGCTACCAATGCAACAAAAAATCCTGAGAAAATAATATAGTTTCCTCTTATCTCATTTTGTAATTTTTGTAAAGGGGTTATGTTCTCCACACCAACCTTAAATCTTTTCATAGCCTCGCCAATAGAAATCTTTTCACCATCTTTAGTTTTTAGCATAAATGACATCTTATCATTTATTATCATTACATGTATTTAAACCTTTCGGTAGGTTGTTTTAATTTAGAAGTAGTTATATTCTATTTCAAATACTTGAAGCAACCTTTGAAGTTGCACCTATCATGCTCAATCCTATAATGTTTTTCATACCTAATTCCACCATGTCTTTTGTTTTCTTTTTCTTCTTTTTGGTAGACTTAACATTTTCTGCTACTAGTCCTGCAGCCATCATAGTCGGCACTAAGGGTATTATATTTTTAGCCATTTTCAATATAAAAAAAGAGGGGTTTTACCCCCTCCCCAAATGCAAAAAACAAGTTTATCTAGCAAGTAAGTCTTGTAACCCACCTTTATAGATAGGGTACATTGCAACAACAACAACTGCCAAAGCAAACATAATTACTATCAAAGCAGCCATAGCTCTTCCACCACTATCTGGTATATAAGTTAATGGTTGTGCTACACCGTTAATAGCCCAAGTTTCTTCAGCATAAGTAGCGTCATCAACAGTTATCTTTACTGCTAAGGCACTATTATACACTTCATTATTTGAAACAGTATAGTGACTTTCAGGTATTGTATCACCAGTTGTTCCGTTAGTTATAGAAGTTACCGATAAAGACCTATAATCTGTTAAGTAAAAACTTTCTCCGTTTGCAGCAGCAGTTTCTGTTTCATTCGCTAAAGTAACTGTGTCAGTCATTGTTCCAACATTTTGAGCTATTGCTTGAAATAATATAACACCTACTAAAACTGCGATAAATGTGAATAGGATAAGTCCTATTCCTGCCATCTGTCCTTTTTTATTCATCTTTTCTCTCCCCCCCCAAAAATATTATTAAACATCATTCTGAAAAGAATTGACTTGAATCGCTCCAAATACTCTCAGATTTATTTTTGCTTAATCTTAATGTTGGTTTGGACTTTGTTAAAATTCTTTTTGGTTTTTTTAATGGTCTCTTTTTCTTTAATAATCCTTTTTTTCTTTCCTCTTTCTTAGAAGTTTTTTTAGATTTCTTCCTTTCCTTCTCTTTAATATCTTTATATTTCCTCTCACTATCTTCACTTGGAGGAGCTAAAAAGCTTGTTGCTTTATCCATTTTATTTAAAAAACATTCCTCCCTTTAAATTTGGCATTTTACTTCCACTAAAAATATTCTTCTCTTTCAATATAGGTCTTTCATTTTTTGACATGTTTTTTTCTCCTTTGAGGAAATCGCCTTTCCAAGCATTTTTATTCTTATCTTTTCTTATCTTTTTTAATGCTTCTTGAATTTCTTTTTCTTCTTCTTCCTTGTAAAATCTTTCAAGTTCTCTTCGGTTAGCCGACTTTTTTCTTTCTTCCAACATTGATTGTAGCTTGTCTTCTTCCTGTAATTGTTTGAACTTTTCAGACTTCTCGCTTCTATTTTTTGCAATATTCTTTATGGTATCTAAAATTCCCATATTAATTACATGTATAGGTGTTTTATAAATGTCGTTTATCCAGAAAAGACCTTACTTAATACATAACCTATTATTAATCCTGAGAAAACAATTATTAGTATTACCAATGGGCTTGCAACAAATTCTGAAAACATCAACAAAAAGACCCCTATTATAAAAAAGAAAGCAAGAGGAGTCATTCTAAAAAACATTGCCAATGTTGATATAATTAGTAAAGAAACCCCTAAAAAGATTGTAGGAGTACCACTAAATACATTGATAAACCAAGTCTCAAGCTGAAGTGGTTGTATATAACTCATTTTTATCTACCTCCGAAATAATCTAGACAAGCCATTATAAATCCTCCCGCTAGTCCCCCGAATATAATCACAACTATTGAAGTTATCCAGAATTGTTCATAAGAATTTACCATAGAGAATACTGAAACAAAAGAAGTTATAAATAGCCCACCTATTGAAACAATTATAGGTGCATATATCAAACTAGGGTCATAACCTTTACCAAATAAACCAATCGCTACTGAACCCCCTACACCCAAGACAGCCAATGCACCAATAACCCATTGCCAAAAAGTTGAAGTTGTAGGACTAAATCCTATCTCTTCTGTTGTATGTGAAACTGTAAATCCTATCATACCTAAAACATTCTCTGTTCCTGCAGGAGGAACCCCTACTAATGTTAGGAACAATATCATAATGAGGAGCATTGTAACCCAACCACCTAATCTTAATCTCATCTTGATACCTCCTTGAATATAACTACGACTAGTATTAATCCAATTACAAATGTTAGTAAATGAGGAACTTCTATTCCTGTTCCTACTGATAGTGGTGGAATAAAGTTAAGTACTACATCTATGAAGAACACTATTCCAAATATCATGCTCAACACAACCATTGGACTTCTGGTGCCATATTTATATGACATTATTCCGACTGAAAAGAAAAGGACTATAAATATTATTAAGTATCTTCCAAAGTCATCTAAACCAAACATCCCTACAGTTAAGTAAGAATTTAAATCATCAAAGAAAACTTTTATACTCCAGTCTGTCATCTCAGTATTATAAACAACCCATTGTCTCGTCCCATTACAATACTCTCCATCAATTTCCCAGTAATAGTCCAAGTAGATTCTTGATAAGTTTCCAGTATTATATTCCTTGCTTAATTGTGTTCCACTTATTGTTGTTGAATCCCCAGAAATTATAGTTCCGTTAGGTAATCTTAAATTAAAACCATATTCATCCAAATCCCAAAAACTCGATTCAAGTTTAAAACCAAAAGGGTATGTAGTATCATTTATTAATGAGGAATTTGTTGGAGTAACACTAAAACTAATCCCCTTGTGGCAATCATCATATTCTTCTGTTATTTGTGCAAGTGTAATAGTATATGAACTCTGGGTAGGTGCAAAACTTTCTTCTAATGTAGTAAAACCTTCTTTTTCAAAAGTAAATCTGTGAGTAAAATCAGGATTTAGCCAGAATGTTACACTACCTGAAGCACCTGTTGTTCCTTTACCTACTTCAGTATATACTCCATCAAATTGTCTCTCAGCTGTAACTTCTACTCCACTTAAAGTCTGTTGTGCAGGGTTAACTACTTGAAATGTTACATATAATCCATTTGTTGAACCTAATAAGTAAAGCACTTGTTGTGTGGAGTCATTAGAATATTTTTCAGTACCTGGTTGCCAAACCCTCTGTGGATAATCTGTTCCTTGTTTATACTGAACATAAGGTACTACACTTAAATTTCTCCCTGTTGGAGTTGCACAAAAAGCATAATTATAATTTAAACCACTTTCAACATAGTTATATTCTTTTGTTTCTGTTCCAGAACCTAAATAGTATTCAAACTCTGCCAAAGGAATACTCGCATTTATATCACTATCATCTGATTCATCTTTAAACAAGATATTTAAAAATTCAGTTGTGTAAGAACCTCCGCATAAAGTGAAATTAGTTTCTTCAATATTTTGATAACTTAAATCACTATCTATAGTTTCCCCATCATAAGTAAATCTAAACATAACAGAATTATTCCCAACACCTTCAGGAATATCTCTTGAATAACTCCAAATTCCACTACCCCTATTTTCTAAACTATCCACATAACTTCCATTAAAAAACAAACTAATAGCTGTTAATTTTGTGGGGTCGGCACTGGTAACATTTATTTCATAAGTTTCATAAGCTGTTTCGTATGTTGAAGTGTTATGTGTTCTATTATTCTCAAACACCTTATAATCCCACTCAAAAGTTGAACTATTAAAATTACCTACAGTATCATTCGCATAAATTGTAACATTCCTATTTTCATAATCTAACAAGGTTATATTTGATTGATTATAAA
>PWMA01000056.1 GCA_003558335.1 Candidatus Methanofastidiosia archaeon
AAGAGGAGGGCTTACAGTTGGGCTGTAATATACGGCACATCCATCGATATCAATTATTACCTGGTTATCGAAGAGAGTTTGATTGTTATTCATTTCATCGCTGAATTTAAGATTGGATATATTTACATCGTCCCAGAAGCCGTCATCAGGGAAACTAAAACTATTTGTATATTTTAACTGAGTGCATTTTTCAAAATTAAAATCAGAAGAAACTGTCTTGTTTGAAGTAACTGTCTCTGAGCATTCAAGAATTGTTGTTTGAGAGGAAGAAGATGTTCTAACACATCCACAACAATCAGTTACAGTAGCAGTAACTGTATTTATAGCGCTAGTATAACAGTATTCACAATCTTCATAAGTTGGAGATTGAAGAGTTATTGAAGTGCTTAGTCCGTCATTCGGATCAACAGTCCAAGTTATTGTATCTCCAGATACACTGCCCCCTCCAGCATCAACTATAGTAAATCCTACGGGTATTGTATCCACTACGACTATGTCTTGAGCAGAATTATTTCCACAAAGTATGGGGCCAGAATAGGACGCACTTATAGTATAGGTAATTTCTTCACCCAAATACATCTGTCTAGGCGCGCCAGTTTTGGAAACTGAAACAGAAGGAACATCTGAAACAGAGTAGCTTCCAAGTCTTACAGGGGGCAAGAACTCTTGATTGCAATATAGATACTCCGGTCTGAATATCAAACTTCCAGAAGGTAGCGACTCACACCACCCGCTAGTTGGCACCAAATCAAATGTTAAATCGGTAGTTCCAGGAGGTATGTCGCCAACAATAAATTTACCTCCACTATAAGAAGCGCCTTGTGGAGAAGTTATATTCACAACGGATAATTCACCGAAGTTAACAGACAAATTAAAGTCATAAGCCGTTCCAGAACCAGAATTTGTAATTGGAATAGTAAATGTATTTCCAACACCACAATAATTGATATTAAAATCTGAAACAGTGTAATCTATTTTTGGAGGGTTAGGCTGAAAGGCTATGCTTGCAATAGTCTCTTGAGTTTCACATGTGCCGTTGCACCCCCATCTAACGCTTGCTACGCCAAAAAGATTATTACATTCGATTACTTTTGCACTTATCTCAATTTCTACATATTCGCCTGGAGCCATATAAGCTAGTTCAGGAATATCTGTTGAGTTCCACTCAATTGTGCCAGTAGAGGAATTATAATCTCCTTGTGGAGAAGAGGAAAGATATTGAAGTCCTGATTTAAGCTCATCAGTTATTACTACATTGCTAATTGGGCCAAGTCCAGTACTTGTTACCTTTATAGTCCATGAAACATTATCTTCTAAAGTGGCAGATTGCGTAGAAGGTGTTTTTTCTATAGTAACTGCCCCTTGTAAAACTGAAATTGGTTTAGTTGATGAGATAGTGCCGGGACTACTGTTGTAATCTCCATTTACAGAAATATTTCCTGATTCGGTGTTGCATAGAGTAAATACATTTATAGTTTGCCTATGAGATTGGCCTGGCCCCAATAAAGGTATATCTACGCTTAGTGGATCTCCGGTATCAAATCCAGTTGGAAGAGTTATAACATAGTTTATATCAATTGCACTTTGATTCACAGAAGTATTTGTTAAAGTTACATTATAATCATAAGAATGACATATAAAAACGCTGGCGTTTCCATCTATACTTACATCGACTATATCTTGTCCGTATACTGAAAATATGGAAAGACTTAGAATAGATACTAATACTATAAAAATAATAGATAGTTTATTCATGATATTATTTAATAATATGATATTTAAATCTTTCGGTATTGATAATCAATCACATATCTTTAATAATAATCATTGAAAATCAAAAATTATATTTAATTTTACTAATGAAAAATAAAAAAATATTAAATTCCATCAAATGCCTTATCTATTAATTCCTTTTCAGGCGGCTTTGTCAATAAACTCACTACTATCATAAGAGCTACTGCAATAGGTATGGCAATGAAAAAGGAGTCAAGTTGTGCAAGTGAAGCGCCAGGATCTAATAAAGTTGGTCTTCCAAATATCCACTGAGAAATTCTCAATGGTTGCGATTCAGACACTTTAAAGAACATAGTCCATATCAGCCACGACAATAACCCTCCAGTCATCGAAGCTATAGCTCCAATCCTTGTTGCTTTTCTCCAAAATAGAGCCCCAGTGTATGCAGGTAAAAATACTGCGCTGCACATTCCAAAGAATATGGTTGTTCCTCTAGCAATTATCGCAGGAGGAAGAATGTATCCTAATGCAAGCGATATTAATACAGTTACGCCTATACCAATTTTTGTTGCATTTATAGCATTAATTTTTTCAGATGCATTTTTTATCCAAACGTGATAGAAATCATGTCCAAAAGAAGTTCCCATGACATGAAACTGGGAAGAGATTGTAGACATGGCTGCAGAAATTAAAGTTAACATAAAGAGTACTACAAACCAGCTCGGAAATCTGTAATTAACATATTCAGGTATAGCTGAATCAGTCCAATAAACATATTCTGAAGGTCTTCCAGTAAGTTTTCCACTTTCATCATATTCAAAGTACCTATCTCTAATCTCTTGATTTGTCAATGCTGGATTAAATTCAGACTCTATAACTTGAACACCTTGATTTTCAAAATAAGCGTTAGTGAGAGAGCCAACTGTAAATGCAACACCTGTCATCAAAAGAATGAATACTCCGCCTATTCCCACAGCTTTAGTTAAGTCTCTCTTGTTTTTTGCAGTCATGCACCGCACAGCAAGTTGCGGTTGAGCGAGAACCCCAACACCGACACCAAATATCAATCCCATCAATACTGTCCAAAAAATGCCTTGTGTATCATTTAAACCACTGGCATCCGCAGGTGTATTTCCTAAACTCATAACTGGAAAAGAAGTAAATCCTTGATGGCCAAAAACAGTCAAAGGTGCTCCCCTATTTGTTAAAACAGAGTACGAATCAGTTAATTGAAAATCTTCAAGCGCCTGATGAGCTTCAGATACTCCGCCAAATGCAGAGTAAGTGCCTACTAAAAGCAATATCATGCCAATTGCCATAATAGTTCCCTGTAATGCATCGTTGTACAATACTGCAAGTAGCCCACCAAATAAAACATATCCAGCAACAATTCCCGTCATAGCTATCAATGCGAGGTTGAAATTTAAATTAAATGTTGATTCGATCATTCTAGCTGCCCCAATTATTACAACAGAAGCATATATCGGCATGAATACTGTAATAAGTAAACCAAATGAGCCTTGTAAAAACTTACAGTTAAATCTCTTCCCAACTATTTCAGGGAATGTTAAAGCTCCCAAATTTTGGCCAACATGTCTTGCTCTTGTACCCCAAACTACAAATGCCAAGAATATGCCAACAAATATATTCATAAATGTTAACCAAAGAAGCCCCATTCCAAACATTGAAGAAGCGCCGCCAAACCCCACTATGGCAGACGTGCTGATAAAGGTGGCTCCATAAGATACAGCAATTATATAAGGGTGTACATTACGCCCTCCAAGCATATAATCTTCATTGTTTTTTGTTTCTTTCCAGCCTTTATGTGCAAGATATCCTATAACACCAAGATAACAAAATATCACAACAATTGATATAGTAACATTTTCCATAACTTCACCCATTTATTTCTTTAGTTTGACTATTGCCCACCCTACACATAGTAGAGTAGAAAGGATAGTCAGCAGGTATGCTGACCAAATCCAAGGATCTGAAATACCTAACATTTAAATCACAACAACAAAGATGTAATAATATTTATAAATATTTCGCTTATAACTATAATTATTATAAAAAATTATACTAGATATGTAATTAAAAAAATTTATTACTTAATTGTTTTAATTAATTAGTAAAATAAATATATTTGAGAACTATTAACATACAATATCTTTAAAAGATTAAAATACTCTATTTTTATAAACATATTAAAATTAAGATGGGATTTGATGGAACTTTGGAATTTTCTCCTAAATAGCCAAAAAAGAATGGATATCTTAGATGAACTGTCCCTTATTAGCCCTCAAAAAAGTCTTGATATAGCAAAAAAACTTGAAATGCGATGGCAAGATGTTTCAACTCAGTTGAATCTCTTTGTTGAAAAAAAACTTGCATCAAAGGACGGTACCCAGTTTTACTTGTCAAAACAAGGTCAAATTTACAAATCTCAGATTAGGAATCTACAAAATCTTGAAAAAAGTACAGAAAAATATTCAGATTTTATTGAACAGCATAATATAGAAAAGATTCCGTACATGTATATTAAAGACTTTTTAACTTGGGAAGATACTAAATTGACTCAGCTGACATCCCTTGATGTTTTTCCATTTATTTCAAAAAATGTTAAACGGTCAAAAGATGAACACTTAGCAATTTTTTCCAAAGTGTCCCTTGATATTCAGAGCGTATTTAATAGTATGGATGAAAATTTAAACATCAGAATAATATATCCTCTTGAAGAAAAAGATAAACTAATTGGTGTTAAAACTAAATTAGATAAACAAAAATTTCAATTCAGATTCATAGAACGAAAGAATATGTATTGTGTTATGCAAATTTGCGATAGAGATTTTTCTTGGATAGGCTATGAAGATCGGATTAATGAATTTGACTACCTTAATATAATTGAAGGAAGCGATATCAGATTTATCGATTGGTCGGTGTCAAACTTTGAATTTTTATGGAAAAATTCAAAAAAGCTTTAGGGATAGAATGGATTTTTTAAATAAAATTACTAAGTCTTTTGAATTGACTGAAAAGAATTTTAACTCTATAGATATCGAAAGGGCCATTTTTTTATCCTACCACTGTGATCTAAAAGATTGTAAATTCTGCTACATGTCTACTATTAAAAATAGTTCTAAAAAAGGAATAAGAAGTATTGAATCAATCTACGCTGAAGCTTTCCTTGTAAAGATGTTAAATTGGAAAGTAGAGTTCTTATCTTCAGGATATGGAGTCTATGATATAAAAAAAATAAATGACATTATCGAAGGAATTGCGAGTATAACTGGAGAACCGACGTGGCTTAACACAGGTATAATTGAAAAAGAAGGTCTATCTCTTTTTGGAGATGAATTAAAAGGCGTGAATGCATCGATAGAAACATTTACAGAAGATCTCTTCAAAAAGTTGTGTCCTTCAAAAAATTGGAGCAGTCTAATGAGTTTTCTAGAGACTGCTAACGATCTAGGTTACAAAAAGGGCATAACTATCATCTTAGGAATTGGTGAAAAAAAAGAAGATCTTGATAATCTTTTTGAAATTATAAATAATTACAAAATTGACAGAGTTACTTTTTATTCTTTAAACCCTCACAAAGGGACAATCTTTC
>PWMA01000116.1 GCA_003558335.1 Candidatus Methanofastidiosia archaeon
AAACGATATAAAAGATAGTTATTATTATTAGTAGGATTAATATGACATCTGATACTATAGAAATAAAAAAAGAGTTTTTGTATGAGATTGTCGAGGAGATGAATAAATTACAAGCGAAACTCGAGACAATTCTAAATCCTGAAAGGCAAAGCCCATAACTCATGCTATAAAGGACAGAAAAGAAGCTACGACAACGTTACCCCTCACAAATCTGCCCAAGCGTTATCCTCCTCTATAGATAGCCAATCTTTTTTTAGAGAAGATTCGTTTATGGTTGAAATTTCATGAGATATACTTTTTTTAGGTAAAAAATGAAATCTAAGACTTCCTCCAATAGTGGTTCAGGTGTTTTTTCTAGTTCCTTGATTATCATTTCTTTGACTTTCATACCGTTGTGTAAAGGATGAAATGATTTAAATCTTTTCAATTGGATTATATTATAATTTTAGAAAATAAAACTACCAGTAAGCATCTTCAAGCGTTCCTACGCCTTCACCTAACTCTTTTAGCGTATACTCGGTATTTCCATCCCTTATGTTAAGCTCCTTAGGGACAATGGCATACTGTATATAAACTTGGGATCCGCCGTCTTTCATATCATACCTATTTTGTGCATATGCTTCTAAAACGGCCTTAACATGTTTATCGCCTTCATCGCCTTCAACGATCCAATTGTTTCCATCTTTTGAAATCTTAAGCTTAGGATTGTTCAGCCTGATTGTAATGTTATTTACAGCGTCAAAAAACTTTATAGATTTGTGGAAAAATCTTTTTGAATTTTTTCCGCCTTTTAAGGTAAAAAATGAGAAAACTGAGTGATTTTTAAAAACAACTCTTGCCCAGTGGAAGGGGCCAAACGGCGCTACGCCTGCTACCTTTTGAAGATGTGCAGTTCCTTTGAATTTTTTTCCGAGGACTAAACCGCTGGCCTCAGAAAAAACATCCACCCAGCCCATACCTAAAAGGAAAAGATTTACTCCATACCCGTCATTACCTTCGACAAAGTTTCCGTGCTTCATTTTTAGATTAATCAAATTCCCTACATTCATTTCGTAGTTAGGATATGCCCCGCTAAAACTCATATCATGTCCAGATAGCTCAGAGGTAATTTTTCCCTCCTCAACCTTTACAACAGCGTTGGTATCGCCTATCTTTTCAAGCTTATCACCATCATATATCCAGCCGGATGAAACTGCTAAAGCGCTATCTTCAGTAATTTTGCTTAAACGCATCTCTTCGTTGTTGAATAACACCTTCTTTCCATATTTTCTAAATATCAACAAAGTAATTTGAACAGGCCTTTTTCCATCGTAGCCAAAGAAAAGAAACCACCAGTATTCTTTACCTAAAGGGGGCAACTTTTCAAGAGAAAACATCATCTTATCCAATAGTTCTTCTGGTACATCTTCGCCATTGATAGTGGAAAGCTTTTTTATTTGGGCATAGATATCGCGAATGCTTTTAGTAGAGTCCAACTACTTCAGCCTCGTTTTCTTTTTCAAATAAGAAATACTCAGAACTGTAGTTAGTGCAAAGAAAAGCCTAATTATGTTCAAAACCCCTTTATTGCCTCTAGCTTGTTTTAGCAAGGTGATATTCTTTGAGGCGCTAAACATAGAATAATTATCCAATGAACTCATAACTTCTTTTAAATCAACATTTATATCTATAGTTGTGCCATTTTCTTTTGAAGAGCTAGCCTTTAACTGCTCTACTTTTTTACCCGAAGTTTTGATTAGATAGCTTGCAGACTTATTTTCATAGTTTAGGCTAACTTGGATTACCTGAGGCCCTAAAATCTTTAAAAGCCTGGACATCTCTATTGCATCGTCCATAAATACTTTGCAGCACTCGTCATTTTCAGCGTCAATTATAGCATCCAAAAATATTTCAGAGTGCTCTACCATCTTCTCTTTTCTCAAATCGCGGCCGGCATTGTTAAGGAACTTTATCTTTGAAGTAAGGTCATTAATAAAGGTATTCAAATTCTTTTTCTGTCCTGTTTTTACCTGTAAAACTTTGGCCTTGTCCAGCAGAACATCTAACGTCCAAAATCTTAGCATACAGTAAGTTTGAAGGTATTCCAATTTCTCAGGAGGTAAAGAATCGATAAGAAATACCGAGTGCATCTCATCATATTTTGTCCAGTCTTCTTCAAAGATTAGGCCTTGTTTATCTAAACTGTCATAAAACTCTGTATTTGGAAACGGCGTTGCAATACCAAAGGCACAGTTTAAAAGTCCAATCTTTTTAGCATATGCTGGAAACTGTTTTATCTCTTCTTCACTCTGTCCAGGAAGTCCTATAATAAAAGTAGCTGTGGCTTCGGCACCGTTTTCCCTTAATATTTTAACTGCTTTTCTTTGATTATCAATAGATACTTCCTTGTGCAGACATTTCAAATCGTTTGCATTTGGACTCTCAAATCCCATCTCATAGTGAAGGAAGCCACTTTCACACATCTTTTTTACAAGCTCTGGATTATCAACGACGCTGTCAACTCTTGTCATTACAGAAAATATTATATTTAATTTTTGTTTTTGCAGTAAATCGCATAATTTGTCTATTCTTTTGACATCAGTAATAAAGTTCGGGTCTGTTACAAAGATACGTAGAGGTTTTCCTTTGTGGATAGATACAATCTCCAATATCTCTTCCATGATGTTCTCTGGAGACCTAAATTGCATCAAACCTTCGCTCATATAGGGCTCACAACAAAAACTACATCCTGCATAGCAGCCGCGAGACATTGTAATTACATCCTTTTCCCTGCCTTCTTTGTTTTCTTGAGACCTATATCGATGCCTCCTAAGATGTCTTGCAGGAAATGGCAATTCATCCAAATTCTTTATTTTTTCCCCATCAGGATTATGGACTATTTGTCCATCCAATTTATAGGAAGCACCAAGGACACCTTCTGGACTACCTTTTTCAACAAGCTCTTTTACAGTTATTTCGCCTTCTCCCCTTACAACTATATCCACATAAGGGTTTTCTAGTAACTCGCCAGCTATAGCTGTTGGATGATATCCACCCAATACAGTTGTAATGTTGTTATCTTTACCGATCTTTGAAAGCCTAAGACCCTCATTATGGTCTGTTGCTGACATAGATATACAAATCAAATCAGGTTTAAACTTATCAATAAAATACTGGAGCGGGTGTTTTTCAAGCTCCATATCAATTATCCAGACCTTTTCGACCTCTTTTTCTATTGAAGCTGCTATGTACTCTAGCCCTATAGGTATCAGGTCTGCTAAGTGACCCAATCCCGCCCTTCCTTTTGGTTTCACCAATAAAATTTTTTTATAAGGCATAATAATCACGATAGATTTCACCAACATTAAAGTTTATGACACTAAATTTTTTTTATTTAAGAAAAAAAATCTCTCCATGTAATAACATCAAATCAGATTTTCCTTATAAATTTATCTAACAAGAGGAAATGTGTTTCTATCTTTTTTTATGTTAGTTTAGAATAGCAAAAGCTTTTTTGATGCTATCTTCATAAGGTGCTTTTAATACGCCTTTTTCAGTTATTATCGCTGAGAATAAATAAGAAAGTCTCTAGGCATATACTACATCCTTCAAAATTTTGTCTTTGAGTTTTGGGCGTATCGACTCTTTAATAACTAAATCAACTTTTTTATCAAGCAAGTCTTCAAGATAGAACTTAAGGCCCATATAGTTATCAAAACTTTTTTTTCCAGATTCAAATTCAACTATTATATCAATATCACTTTTTGTATTTTCAAATCCTTTAGAATAGGAACCAAAAAGGCCAACTCTAAGTACTCCATATCCCTTTATTTCGTTTTCATTTGATTTAATAAGTTTCATTATAGTATTTTTATCCATTATATTGGTATTTGAATAGTTATAAATAAATCTTTTGTTTGTTTTAGCTTAGAATAACAAAACGATTTAAATAATAACGCA
Organism: Candidatus Methanofastidiosia archaeon; assembly: GCA_003558335.1. GTDB lineage: Archaea > Methanobacteriota_B > Thermococci > Methanofastidiosales > Methanofastidiosaceae > Methanofastidiosum. Next base: position 3,940 of record PWMA01000116.1, read on the forward strand.
ATTATAAATATTGCTATGAATTTAAACCTTGACAAAGAACTTAAAACAATTGGGAAAATAAAAGGATTTGAAAATGTCAAATTTATTTTCCTATTTGGTTCTGCAGTGAGAAATGATGTGAAAAGTAATTCTGATATTGATCTTTGTATATATTATGATGGAAAAGAAGATGAAGCTTTCAGATTCAGACTAAAAGTTCTGTCAGAGTTATTTGATGAAAAATACGATGTAAAAATATTTCAGCAACTACCACTTTATATACGCAAAGAGGTTTTGAAAGGCACTCTATTATATTATAGTGATTTCGAATTTGTGCATGAGATAGCACTTGATACGCTCAAAGAGTTTGATAATTTTAAAAGATTTTACTACGATTATATAGGGCTAGAAGTGATAACATGAGAAAGGAAATTATTCTTTCAAAAATAAATGAGATTGAAGAAAGTGTTACCTTGATAGAGGAAAACATTCCCGAATATTTTGATGATTTTGAAAGTATGGGCTTATTAAAAGACGGAATATACAAAAGAATACAATACATAATCGAAAATATTCTTGACATTTGTGCAATTCTAAATTCAGATTTAAAATTTAGCTCACCGGGAGAAGAGGATGACCTAATTAATAATCTGATTAAAAACAATGTAATTTCAGATATTAATGGCAAAAAAATTAAAGAGCTCAAAGGATTTAGGAATATTATAGTCCATAGGTATGGTAAAATTGATGATAAATTGTCTTTTGAATTGATAAAAGAAAATTTATATGATTTTGAAAATATTATTGAAAATGTAAAGATAGTAATAGAAAAATATTAACCAAAAGCTTTTTTGATGCTATCTTCATAAGGCGCTCTCAATACGCCTTTTTCAGTTATTATCGCTGAGATGTATTTAGAGGGTGTGACATCAAATGCAGGATTGAACACTTCAATTCCTTCAGGAGAAACTCTTTTCCCAGATATTGTTGTAACTTCATCGTCACTTCTTTCCTCAATAGGTATATCTTCACCGCTCTTTGCATTTGGATCAAATGTTGAAATGGGGGCCGCAACATAAAACGGAATGTTATTTTCTTTTGCCAAAACTGCCACTTGATATGTCCCTATCTTGTTTGCCACATCGCCGTTCATAGCAATTCTATCTGCGCCTACTATAACTTTCTGTATCAATCCCTTTTTCATAGAGATGCCGGCCATATTGTCGCATATCAAAGTAACAGGTATCCCATCTTCTTTTAGCTCCCAAGTAGTTAGCCTTGAGCCTTGCAAAAGAGGTCTTGTCTCATCAGCATATA
>PWMA01000037.1 GCA_003558335.1 Candidatus Methanofastidiosia archaeon
AGATACCCCCTCCTACAAAAGATGCGTGCATTGATATCTTTAAGATCCATTCAAGAAATATGAATATTGCAGATATTAATCATTCAGAGATTGCTAGTTTAATCGATGGTTTATCCGGAGCAGAGATTAGATCCTTGTGTACTGAAGCTGGAATGTCTGCTATCAGAGATAACAGAAGCTATGTCACTTCCGAAGACTTTAAATGCTCAGCTATAAGAATATCATCATCGGACTATCAAAATTCACTAATTGGTATGTATGGATGAGGAAACCGACAGCGTCTGACTGATGATGAGAGATGGGCGGTCTGACATATTTTTATTTATTTTTTTTACAATAAACTTTATTTACTTTGATTCTTATTTTATTAGGGGGTTAAATTGAAGGGACAAGATATTGTAGAATTGATATTTGGATATGCCGTATTTATTTTTAGTTTAGCAGCAGTCTTTTTCTGCTATTATGTAGAAAACTTTACCTAACTAATTTAATAATATTTAATTTTTTAATATTTATCTAAAAAAGAAAAATATCTGCAAAGTGGATAAAACTAACATTCCACATATTATAATTGTCATAATTACCATCATGATTTTTCTTCTCCTTTCGGGATCCATGTTTATCGTTATTTATTTGATATTAAATAACTTTCTATAGATTAATATGGACAATTATTTCTTAGAATTAAATAAAAAGCCCTATAAAACCTTTTTATCTGATTCCAAGCCCAATAAATAAAATAAAAAAATAAAAAATAAAATATTGCCTTAACATTTACTTTATATTACTCTCGTAACTATAATTATTTGGTGTTTATATGCAGGAATACAAAAATTTAAAAAAAGTTCCTTTTCCTCTATTGATCGAAAAGGCAATCGAACACGCAAATGTTAAAAGAAATGATAAGGATTTTGTGCTATCAACCATATTTCTGGAAATGGCTAAAGTATAAAAACTTAAAATATTTTTTTTATTTAAGTTATGACAAACAAAATAAAAGATATTTTAATGTGGGATGAATCCCTCTTCAGGAATCCCGAAGTTTTTGACCTTGATTACATACCTGAAGTTTTTAAATATAGAGATAATGAACTTGAGGCGATATCTCATAATGTAAAGCCTTTAGTTAAGGGAGATTTTCCAACAAATACCATTGTTTTGGGGCCAACAGGCACAGGGAAAACAACCTCAGTTAAATTGCTATTTAAAAATATCAATGAAATTTCAACTAATGTCATACCCGTCTATATAAATTGTCAGTTTCACCATAGAGAATTTTCAATAATGTCTCAGATTTTTAAAGGGATATTTGGCTACGGACCTGCAGAAACTGGGAAACCACTCACGATACTTTATGAGTATACAATGGGGGAACTACAGAAAAAAGACAAAACTTTACTTGTCGCATTAGACGATGTGGATTATTTGTTTCATGCAAAAGTTGCAGAAAACATACTTTACAAAATTTTAAGAGCGCATGAAACATTTCCCGGAGTAAAAACAGGTATTATTGGGATTTTGACAGACAATGATTTTTCATTTAAAGTTTCTGAAAAAATAAGAACTGTTTTTATGCCAAATGAAGTTTACTTTAAACCTTATTCAGAAACCAAAATAAAAGACATTTTAAGATATCGTTCTGAGGCTGGATTATTCAATGGCGTTATGAGCGAGGAAGTTTTGGATAAAATTTCACAACTAACTTTTGAAAAAGGGGATTTAAGGATTGGAATAAGGTGTATAAAGGAAGCTGCAATTTTGGCAGAAATTGAAGGTAGAAGAAAAATACTTGTGGATGATATTGAAAAAGCTATAGAACGTATAAGTTCTTTTCTACATGTTGAAAATGTTTTCGATTGTCTTTCAAATACAGATAAAAAAGTACTCAAAGTTATAGCCGAAAACTCGAGCAAATTAGCAAAGGCAAATGATTTTTACAGTGTTTTGAATGATAATATGTCGTATGAACTTTTTAGAAAGTCATTAGTTAAACTTGAAAATCTTAAAATAGTTGATATTCAAAGGGCACAATCTAGAGGTCGAGGAAAGCAAAATCTTATTCATTTAAGAGTTCCTAAAGAGGTCATATTGAAATCATTAAATAATAACCTTTAAAAGTAAGATATTCTCTCTTTAATTTAAATGAAAATACTAGTAACTAATGATGATGGCTATGGGAGAGAAGGAATAAAAAAACTTACAGAGATAGCTGAATCTTTAGGAGAAGTTGTCGTTGTAGCGCCAAAAGATAACTGTAGTGGGATCGGTCACAGTTACTCTATATTCAAAAAAATTCAAGTTGAAGGATTGCATTTAGAAGATAAGAAAAGAACAGATTACATTGTTTCAGGGACGCCTGTGGACTGTGTAGCTCTTGCAATAAGACACTTCATGAGGGAAAAAATTGACCTAGTTCTTTCAGGAATAAATCATGGAGAAAATCTATCTTACGACATATATTATTCTGGAACAGTTTCAGCTGCAAGGGAGGGGATAATAAATGGCATCCCTTCTATAGCCATTTCATCAAGTGACTATTTTGATCCAATGTTCGATACAGCAGCTAAATTTTTAGAAATACTTTTTGATTCTTGGAACTTTAAAAAATTGCCAAAAGATACTCTTTTGAATATAAATGTTCCCTCTGTTCCATTTGATGAAATTAAAGGAGTTGAAGTTACAAGGCTTGGAAGAAGAATTTATTACGACGAGCCCTTTGAGACAAATAATGAAGAGGGAAGAATGTATTTCAAAGTATTTGGAAGGCCACCTGAAGGCTTCATCGAAGATGGTACAGATTATTCTGCAATAAAACAGAAAAAGGATCCCTAACTCCAATACACTTAGATGCAACCAACCATAATGAAATGAAATCATGGAATGGTGTGATCAACTTAGATAAAATAATCAATTCCTTAAATCAATAACTCATCAAGGAATTGGCAAGAGCAATTGAAGAGACATACTCTTCTTTTGGAGCGGCACTTGAAGTATCTATGATTATTGTATCTTCAAGAGCAAGTGGATAATACAAAGCCCCATGTGAAGTTCCACAGCCAAGGTGTATCAATGTCCTGTAAATTAAATTTCCTGTAATTCCGTTAGGAGCAAGAATAAAATTTGAATCCATCGCTGCATTTTCAATTAAAATTTCTGCATGATTTATACTATACTTTTTTGCCAAAGTTTCTGCTTCAATGATACTTTTATCTACAGTTTTTGATCTTCCTAAATCTTTTGATCTACCGCCAGATAATATAGATATCTTTGAATCAACCTTGAATCTTTTTAGTAAATCTTTAGCATATTCAATGAACATTTCTTTTTCCTTTATAGTTTCACCTTCATCAATACCAAGGGGTGCAAAAAAGAAATATTTTTTATCATATGTGCCCAAAAGGCCGATTCTATAAATTTTATCAATTCCAAAATTAACCTTTACTTCTTTCAAAAATTCAGAACTTTGGAGAGTACCTCTAACTACGGCATCTATTTCTCCTTTTTTCAATGAAGAAATTATTTCGGAAGAATCATTAAATACTTTTACGTTACAAAAATTTACATTTTCCACAGTCTCCTCTATCTTGTGGGCATCTTTATCGACTCCTATACCTATTGTAAGATTTGGATTAATCAAACTTTTAATAATATTAAGCATGAAAGATATAATCTTTTAAGACTTAAATAATTTCTGTAATAATTCAAGAAATCTCTAAATCACCATAAAAATAGATAGAATCTGACGATAATTTTAAAAAGCATTGCATGCCATTTTATTAAATGGAGGTGTACCATTGGGAAGAATAAGACCATCATTTATAAAGAGAATATCAAGACAGTTAGTTGAAAAACACAGAGACCAACTTACTAAAGACTTTGAAGAAAATAAAATAATAATAAAAGAGTTAATTGATGTACCTACTTATAAACTATTGAATAGAATAGCAGGATATACAACAAGATTGATGACACACAAAGAGATAATGTAGTATTATTTTAATATTCTTAAAAATTATTTACTCAAACGTTTTTATTAAGAGGCAAGTGAGAAAAATCTTATATATGTTATTTTTATTAAAATAATGTAGTGATAATATGGATAATGATTATTTACTTATGATACCTGGACCGATACCTGTCCATCCAAGAGTATTGAGGGCAATGTCCATGAAAATATTGCCCCACAGAGGGGAAGAGTTTAATAAAATTTTTATAGAACAATCGGAAAGACTAAAAAAAATTTTTAAAACTAAAAATGAAGTATTTATAATAGCTGGTTCAGGAACCGCTGCAATGGACGCTGCAATAGCCAATATTGTCGAGCCAGGAGATAAGGTTTTATGTATAACTTCTGGAAAATTTGGAGAAAGATTTAAAGACATTGTTAAGGCCTATAAAGGAAATGTAATTGAGTTAAAATATCAATGGGGAATGCCAGTAAATATAGATGATGTGAAAAATGCTTTAGAAAAAGATTCTTCAATTAAAGCAGTCACAATGGTTCACAATGAAACCTCTACTGGTGTTAGAAATCCAGTATCAGAAGTTGGAAAAATTGTAAATAACACAAATACTCTCTTAATAGTTGATACAATATCCTCTCTTGCTGGCGACAACATTGAAGTTGACAAATGGGGAATCGATATATGCGCATCAGGTAGTCAGAAATGCATTGGCCTTCCTCCCGGATTGTCATTTATATCTATCAGTCAAAAGGCATGGGATGTAATTGAAAAAACAGAGGGCACTTGTTACTATCTTAACCTCAAAAAATATAAGAATAATAAGTACAAAGCTCCATATACTCAACCAGTATCGATGACGTACGGTTTAAAAGAAGCATTAGACATAATTGAAGAGAATGGCCTTGAAAATTGGATCAATAAACACGCAGTAATGGCAAAGGCAACAAGAGAAGCCGCAAAATCAATGGGTCTTTCACTTTTCCCTCATGATGAAAAAATATGTTCGAGCACAGTTACATCTATAAAAGTTCCAGATGGAGTAGATGGACTAGATCTTATTAAATTGATGAGAGAAAAATATGGCATAATCGTGGCTGGTGGGCAAGATCATCTTAAAGGAAAGATAATTAGAATAGGGCATATGGGATGCGTTTCAGAGAAAGAAATAATCGTTACTATGGCATGTTTACAAATGGCCCTAAAAGAACTTGGATATAATACAGATCTTCCTTCATTTTTAAATAAAATTTCGGAATCTTTTAAAT
>PWMA01000127.1 GCA_003558335.1 Candidatus Methanofastidiosia archaeon
ATCATATAGAGATATATTCGGATTATCTTTTATGTTTGATATTGTATGGGGAGATGCTATTTCAGCAAATACTAATTTATTTTTATCTATAACAGAAATACTTCCTTTGGGAGATACATTTGGGACACCTTTTGGAGTAGATGTTGCAACAAAAGCTAATTTTTGTTTTTGAATCATATCCATTACATCTTGAGTCATTTCCATTTTATCACCGGCACTATATTGTGTTTCCTACTTTTTATATTTATTGCTTATTATATTGTTAAAAAGTTATTTAAGTAAACAGATATAGATATTATAGTGATTCATATGAACCAGATATACAACAAATTAATTCAGATGGCGATTAGTAAAGGTGCAACCTCTGCAAAAGTGATCTCCATAGATGAAGTTTCAGTTAATGATTGGGTGAGACAAAAATGTGAATTTGGATGTACGCGGTATGGAAAGAAATATACTTGCCCACCCTATGTTCAGCCACCTAAGGAAACAAGAAAAAGATTAAAAGAATACGATAAAGCCTTGATAATAAAGTTTGGAGAAATTAAAGACAGTATGGAATGGCGAGATATTCAGAAACTTATGGCTGAACTGGAAAGGGAAGCTTTTCTTAATGGGCTATACAAAGCATTTGCCTGTGGAGCTGGAACATGCAAGCTTTGTGATGAATGTACAGCTGACCAAATTCAAACCCCAACTCTTTTTGACAAGAGAAAATGTGTTTACAGGCGTATAGCTAGACCCTCGATGGAAGGCGTGGGAATTGATGTATTCCAAACTGCAAAAAATTCAGGCTATGATCTTAAAGTAGTTCCTAATGAAGATATGTGTTTCACTAGCTTCTGCTTATTGTTACTAGAATAGATGATTATTCCATAGTAGTTATTTGACAATATTTTTTAGGAGGTCCTTTAAAAACTACGGAGCCTTCTTTTAATGCTACAATATTATCGGACATATGTTTTATCAAAGGTGTATTGTGAGATATCAAAAGATATCCAAATTTCATCTCTTTCTGTAGATTCTTTAAAAGAGCTAGTATTTGTGCTTGTACAGCGATGTCAAGTGCTGAAGTTGGTTCGTCAAGTAAGATATACTCCGGATCAACTAGAAGTATTCTAGCAAGGGCCACTCTTTGATTTTGACCACCTGAAATTTGATGAGGATATCTACAAAATATATCTGAGGATAAACCTACCTTTTCAAGATGCTCTAAAATAAAGGATTTCCTATCAGTTTTTTGGATTCCAATTAATTTTGCCGTTTCGTAAAGTGATTGCTCTATAGTTTTTTTAGGATTTAAAGATCCTTGGGAATCTTGGAAAACCATTTGAATTGTTCTTAGTGTTTTCAGTCTTTCATCTTTTGGCATATTCCAGATATTTGAATTATTTACAAGGATGCCACCCTTGGTGGGCCGTTCCAAACCTATTATAATTTTTGCAAGTGTTGTTTTTCCAACTCCAGAAGGCCCAACTAGCCCAACTGTTTTTCCTTTAATAATTTCTAACGAAACATCAGAGAGTATTAAATCTTCGTTTTTTGTAAAAATTCCGTATTTGTAGGATTTTGAAATATTGTCAACAATTACAGAAATAGGTAACACCTCACTTGCCTTCCATTATGAGAAGTTATGGATGGAACTTTTTCAGTGCATTCCTTTTTCACATATGGGCATCTTGGATGAAATTTACATCCTTTTGGAATATTTACCATTGAAGGAGATGTCCCTTTTGGAGGATTGAAACCTCTTTCTGGTAAACTGTCCAAAAGTATTTTAGAGTAAGGATGAAGAGGATTATTGAAGAATGATTCTGTTTCACTAATTTCTAATATATCTCCAGAATACATTATTGCTATTCTATCCGATAACTCTCTTGCAACAGAAAGATCATGTGTTATGATAAGGAGGGAAGATTCATTAGCTCTTTTTAAAGTCTTAAATTCTTCAATCATATCTGTTATTAGTATATTATCGAGACCTTTTGTTGGTTCATCAGCAATAATAATCGAAGGATTTAAAGTCATAGATATAGCTAATAGAACTCTTTGGTTCATACCTCCTGACAATTGGTGTGGATACATTTTAGCTGTTTTAGAAGGGTTTTGAAATCCCATTGTTCTTAAAAGATCTATAGATTTATTAAAAGCATCTTTTTTATTCATTTTTTTATGTATTAACAAAGGTTCGGAAATCTGATCTCCGATTTTCTGGAGAGGGTTTAAGGACATAGAGGGATTTTGAAATACTATTGAAATTTCTTGCTGTCTAATTTTTTCAATTTCTTTTTCAGACATTTTTAGAATGTCTTGTCCTTTATACATTATTTTTCCAGATACTTTGGCATTTTGTGGTAAAAGTCTCATTATAGAATTGGCTATAACGGATTTTCCACACCCGGTTTCACCTACCAATGCAAGAGTTTCATTATTATTGAGATTAAAAGAGGATTTATTTACTGCATAAACATTGCCGATAACGGTAGAAAATACTATGCTCAATTCTCTAATTTCTAGTATACTTCCCATTATTCGTCCACTTCCTCAGTATTATCTTTCTCTTCAAGTGCAAAGCCTATTATCATTAATGAAAAAACTACACCGACTATGCACAAGCCTGGTGGCAAATACCACCACCACATTTCATTGATAAGTGCTCCTTTCATAAAAGCAAAGTTTAACATCATGCCCCAACTCTTCATAGTCGGATCCCCTAGACCTAAAAAAGATATTGATGCCTCAGATATCATTGCGGATGCGATTGTTAGCATGAATTTTGGTATAATAATATAAATTATATTTGGAATTATGTCCGAAAAAATGATATGTCTATCTCTAAATCCAAGAGATTTAGAGCTTAAAATGAAAGGGGAGTCTCTTATCTGTAAAGTAAGAGATCTAACAACTCTAGCAATATTTGGCCACCACAACAAACCAATCAATAACATTATTATGACAAAACTTGGTCTTAAAAGTGCAGCTAAGATTATAATCAAAGGTATCCTAGGTATCATTAAAGATATGTCTGTAATTGCCATCAAGATTTCATCGACTAAACCCCTATAATAGCCTGATGAAAGACCTATTAATATCCCTATAGCTGTCGCAATTATTGAAGCCCCAAATCCCACAATCAAACTAACCCTTGTACCATGGAATAACTCTGAAAGGATATCATTGCCCATATCATTAGTTCCAAGAAGGTGATCGCTTGATGGAGAAGAATATGGTTCAAATCTTTCCCAAGGGCCATAGGGAGATATTATGTCCGCAGATATTGCCACAAAGAGAAAAACAGAAAATATAAATATTCCTATCAAACTAAGATTAATTTTATTTATTGTAAATTTTTTAAGCTCTTCTATATGGTGCGTCATGTACCATCACCTATTCTGGGATCAATTATCCCGTATAAAATATCTACAAAAGCGTTAGCTAAAACTACCATAAGACTGATAATCATAAATGCACCATATAAAATTGGATAGTCTCTTGAAAGTAAGGCGTCATAAATAAGAGTCCCCATGCCGTTCATAGAAAAAACAATTTCAATTAGCAAGGCTCCTGTTAAAATAAATCCAAAATCTAAAGCTAGAATTGTCAAAAGAGGCAAAGATGAATTTTTGAATATATGTCTGAACAAAATCTGATTTTCAGATAATCCTTTTGCCTTTGCATAAACTACATATAATTTTGATTTTTCTTGTATTACGCTTCCTCTCATGATCATATAGTTTCTAGAATTCAAAAATAGTGTCATAATAGTTATGGGAAGAAAAAAATGATGCAATATATCAAATAAACTTCCAGTTGTATAAAATCCCTTTGTGGGAAATAGTCCAAATTTAAAAGAAAAAATATACAAAAATATTAAAGACAGGAAAAAGGTTGGAGTAGAATAAAATCCCAGCTCAGTTAATGTTAGCATTTTAGATACTTTTTTTGAAGATTTTATTCCAGAAAAAGCCCCCAGCAAGGATCCAATTATAGAACTTAAGATTATTGAAGGAAGAACAAGTAACAAAGTCCATTTCATTCTAGAAAATATAACAGATGTCACAGGACCTTTAAGATGATAAGTATACCCAAAATCAAAGCGAAAAACATTGCCCCAGTAATCAATATATTGAAGATGAAGAGGTTTATCAAGACCCATTTGTTCTGTTAATTCTTGAAGTGTTTCTTCAGTCATGTGAAAATCTTCACCCAAAAGGTTAGTGAGAGGGTCACCTGGCATTGCTCTAGGGATTATAAAATTGAGAGAAAAAATAACAAATATTGCAAGTAAGTAACGTATTAATTTTTTTGAGTTAATTTTCATTTGATCCCTTTTAAGTGGTCTATTTAATTAAGTAAAGCAGTGCATCTTTTCTTTGGCATAGAACCTTGTATGAATCAGATTCTTTTATTAGTCTATTATTATTTTTAAGATAGCTGTATATCTCGTCTTCTGTTTTGTTTGTATAGGGATAAGACTCGTATACAAATTCTAATGGAAGTGTATAGTCTGAAGTGAATATTTCTACATTAAAAATGTATCCCATATCATGCAATATATTATAAAGGCATAGAAAGTCAACAGAATTTTTAGTATCGTATGCAAATTCTCTTAAAGGATCTCCTTTTCCAGCCCTAAATACTAAAAAAATTCCTTTTGAAGCAGTAAATATTGATTTTTCAAGGAAAGAGTATATATCATCGTCAAAAAAACTATATGATGCAAGAGTATAGTCAACAGTTCCTAATTCTTCTTTTGATGCTTCATTCCATTCTTTTTCTAAATATATTATATTATTTGAATTATTATTTTTTGCCTTTTCTTTTAAAATCTTCAATTGATGTGAGGAAGGATCTAAAGCTATTACTTTTTTAACTATGTTAGAAAGAGGAATGGCAAATGCACCCGTTCCGGCCCCAATGTCTAAAACTATATCATCAGGAAAAAGAAAAAAAGATACCCTGTTAAAAATTTCTCCAGGGTATCCAGAATAGGACATTAGCTTGTCATAATGCTTCATTTGTTCCCAAAAATCATCGTTTGAAATACCTTTATCGCTTAGTATTTTTAGATAACTTGATTGGTTAATTGAAGCATTCCATTTTTCTATCCAATTCATTATGATACCTTCTTAGATTAAAGAACGTTTCTTTGTTGTAGATTCCATATAGAGGGTCTACGTACCATCCAGTGTATTTATTACTGTAAGGAG
>PWMA01000067.1 GCA_003558335.1 Candidatus Methanofastidiosia archaeon
AAGATTAATTGAAGTTGACTGAGTTAAACGTATCCCTAAAACATCCTTTGACAATGAGGAGAGAATATCAAAAAATTCTTCGTGGCGTTCTTTGTCTTTTGTAAGATCAGCAACTATTAGTGAATCTTGGAGGTTAGAATTTTGGGATATACGGATTATTTTACCGTTCAAATAAGCTCCTTTTCCCTTTTCAGCATGGTATAAGTCTTCCATTATTGGATTGTATACTACCGATAAAATAGATTTGTCATTTTTCATTAATCCTATAGAAACAGAGCAAAAAGGAATATGTCTAGAAAAATTTATGGTTCCATCGAGAGGATCAATCACCCATTTATATTTTGAGTTTTCATTTCCAAAAAAACCCCTTTCTTCACACAAAAATGAATGGTCTGGGTACTCTTGACTTATTATTTCAATGGCTTTTTTTTCTGATTTGTAATCTACCTCAGTTACAATATCAAAAGTTCCTTTTTTATTAATCTGATAATTGTTTCTATAATATTCTTTTAAGACATTTCCTGAAGCTCTAGCGGCCTTAAAAGCAGTTTCAAGCATAAATTAACCTTTGAGTAGTTTTACGTAAACATTTCTAGTTCTAGGTCCATCAAATTCCATGAAAAATATTCCTTGCCATGTTCCTAGAACGAGTTTTCCTTTTTCAATTATTAGTGTTTTAGAATTTCCGATTATAGAACTTTTTATGTGTGCATCAGAGTTTCCTTCAAGATGTTTATACTCTTTATTATGTGGAACTAATTTTAAAAGAAAGTTGTTTACATCTTCCATGACATGAGAATCATGACTTTCATTAATATCTATACCTGAGGTAGTATGGGGCGAATAAATAATGCACAGGCCAGAGAGGATTTTTGATTTAGAAATAATATCCTTTACCTCATTTGTTATTTCAATTGATTCATTTTTTTTATTCGTTTCCAAATTAATAATATACTTCACTTTATCCTCTCTTTCTAATTTTGATAACTTTGCCTCTATTTAAATTTTTCATTAATTTACTAGAAACTATAGCTTCTCCTATGCCCACGACTTTATTGTCCTTTCTAATTATAACTTCATCGCCCGGCCTAATGTATTCAGATATATCTAAGATACCTTTAGAAAAAACATCACCTCTTAAATCAAAGTCTATATCCGCCCATAAAGAATCTTTTATTGTATCTCCACCACGAATATTTGTTTTAATTTTATTTTCAAAAGTTCCTATTATTTTCCTATTGAAAAGTAAATCTATGGATTTTCTTTTTTCTTGATAGTCAAAAGATATATCAAATTCTTTTTTAAATTGAAACGAAAACATTTTTTGTGCCTTAATCTTAGATTCTGGAATAGATTCTCCATTCCATCTATCTCTATTGGCTTTAAGAATTTCTTCTAATGAATCAAGATCTCCATTAGTCGAAACAATCTTAAAAGGAATTTTATTTAGAGCTTTTAAATAAGGACTTTTATCGTCAAAATGTGCTATTAATAGTGGATTTTCACATTTATTTAATAATGAAATGAGTAGATCATAAACAGAATCTAATTCTTCCTGATTCCAGTGACCAGTTACAGGGATATCATAATTTACAAAATCTTCAAGTTCCCTGGGGACGACTCCTAAAGGAGAAGTAAGAATTAATTGAGATATGTTAGAATATTTATCTTTTAGAACTTTTTTTAAGTGTGAAATAATTTTTATGTGTGATTTTGATTTTCTGTAAGGTTTTTTTGCACTGCATGGGAGCAACAAAACTATATTTGAATCAATTTTATAATATTTTTCTAGTTCGTTATGCCATCTTACTACTTGTGGTCTATTCAAAGAAATGTCATCAATGTAATATGAGCTTTTGAAATCTCTTCGAATATATAATTCAAAAAAATGATAAAACTCTTTATATAAAATTCTAATTAATTTTCTAGAATTAACAGATCCATTTGAGTACATTTCAACTAATTCAGGCGATGGATTTGAAATATATTCATTGAAAAATTTACGATTGTTTTCTTCATCTAAAAATAAATCAAATCCTAAAAATAAAAAAATAGGAATTTCGTAGTTTAAAGAATCGATGAAAAAAAGAGAAGACGGATATTTTTCTTTTAGCCTAAAGTAAAAATCGAGTAATATTCTTTCATCAGGTATTCTTTTCAAAAAATAAATCAGTTTTTCGGGTATATTATTTAGTAGTTCTTGATTTATTTCTTTATATTTTGTCAGATAAATGGGCAGACATCCGCCTTTTTCTTCTTTGATTATTGAAATATTTAAAGCGGATAGTTCTTTGGCTTTTTTTATGGGCAAATAAAAGGGTATTTGAACCTGTGGCACCGTAAGAATATCATATTTTTTTCTCCTATAACTTTGAGAAATAAGATGTGAAAGAGGTTTTTCTATTGTAATATCCCCTAGTTGAAAATAATCTATATTATTTTTTAGTATATAAGGAGTAGTTTCTATGATATTATTCAGATTTATTTTTCCTAGCCTGTATCCGTCTTGATAGAGGATTTCAAATGAATATTTAGGTTCCAAGGACATCATCAACTATCTCTTTGGCGTATCCAATATATTTTTCAGGATTTAATGCGTCGTTTATTTCTGATTCAGATAACAGTTTTGTTATTTTGCTATTTTTCTTAACATTTTCAATGAAGCTTCCTTCTTCCATAGAAACTGTTCTCATAAGTTCATGCGCTTCTTGTCGGCCCATTTCTTTTTCAACAAGTTTTAACATCAATACTTCAGCTAAATTTGAATAGCCTGTAAGTGCAAGATTCTTTTTAATATTATCTTCGTAAAATTCTAAGCTCGATAAGACCTTTATAGTTCCTTTTAACATTTCGTCCAATAATATAAAAGATTCGGGATGAATTGCCCGCTCACAGGAAGAATTGGTAAGGTCTCTTTCATGCCATAATAAATTATTTAGTAGTGCGGGAAAAACATTTGAGTATATTACTCTTGAGAGCCCTGATATTTTTTCACAAGTAACTGGATTTTTTTTATTGGGCATTGTAGAGGAGCCGACTTGTTTTTTACCAAAACCTTCGGCGATTTCCATTATTTCTGTTCTTTGAAGATTTCTTATTTCTATTGCTATTTTATCTAAAGTTGACGCTAAAGAGGCCAAAGAAAACATTGCGTCGGCATAAATATCTCTTGATACAACTTGATTAGATATTTTAGCCATTTTGATTCCAAGAATACTCCCCACTCTTGCCTGAAATTCTGGGCCATCTTTGTAAGATGCCATAGTTCCCACGGCTCCAGATATCTTTCCGCAAATGTTATCTTTAGAAAATTCTATTCTACTTTTTGCCCGCCTTATTTCATCTAAATAAAGTGCAAATTTCATGCCATATGTAGTTGGTATCGCATGTTGTCCATGGGTTCTACCCACACAAACAGTATTTCGATATTTCTTAGATAACTCAGCAAGTATCTTCTCAAGAACATCTAGATCTGAAAATATAATTTTAAATGCTTCAATAAATTGGAGTGCAGTTGATGAATCATTAATGTCGTTAGAGGTTGCTCCTAAATGGACGTATTTTCCATGTTTTCCACATTGTTCCGATAAAGAAATGACTAATGCCATAATATCATGATTAATCTCTGCCTCTATTTCCTTCATTCTCTCAAGAGAAACGTATTTTGTAGTTGCTTTTTTGAAAATCTCTTCTCCAGCTTCTTTAGGTATATGGCCTAATTCAGAATGAGCTTTTGCTATTGCACCTTCAACAAGAAGCATTTTATTTAATCTCTCTTCTTCATCAAATATCTTTCGCATCTCAGGAGACCCATATCTATTATCAATCGGATGAATCATTATAGCACCTTATCATTTTATAATTGATAAAGCTTATTAAGTTTTTGAACCAGTATATTCAAACATGAAGAAAATTGATAAAGAAAGAAATATGATTACAAATATAATTAAAGAATAGATTGACTTTATAATATTTATTGGATTGGCCGCTGCTTTTTTTAAGGATTATAAAGTCAAGACAGACAAAAGATATATCCTTTTGATATGGGAATTTTTAACAACAGAATGTTTTTATGATTAATATATGGAATATAAAAAAAGATTTACCAATTATTTTAGCAAATGGAATATCTTTATTTCTAGTATTAATCGTACTTTGCTTAAAAATAGAATACAAATAAATTATTTTTTTTGACTACATTCTTTTATCATTTCTTTTAGTTCAAAGGATTCATCTATAACTTTCCAGCCTTCTCCTAAATAGAGTGTATTCACTAAATTTTTTAAGAATATAAGATTTGATTTAGAATCATAAAGATCATACTTATTTATTAAATTCAATATTTTTTCTAAAAATGAGAATGTGACAGGAAAATCTTCTTGAAGTATTTCCAAAATATCATTTTTAATCTCCTCTTTACAGTTCAAAATATCGTCTGCAAATAAAAGTGCAAATTCTGCCCATTTGTCCCCCAGCATTATTTCTGGACCTCTAGTCAAATTATTGAGATTAAACATTGCCCTGTTATCAATCATTCTTTGTGGATCCTGTCCTAAATCTTTCTGAAGCTTATAAAGAGGTGGATGATGGGCTAAGGAATTCATATTTATATCTATTCCTGTCTGTCTGTTATATTTATTTACCAACCCCTTAAATCCATCAATCATTAAAATCCAGTGCCCTATTTCATGTGTTATTATTATGGGGTCAAATGATTTTGGATTTTGAAGCCATACTGGTAAAACTACATTTCCATTATAAACTCCAGGATATGCACAATTAATCTCCCCAGATATGTGTTTCAATTCCGGATTATCTTTTCGATTACATATCATTACTTCAACTGAGCAGCCAAGTTTATCTAAAGATAATTTTTTCCACAAATCAAGAAATTTTATTGTTGGTTCATCTGCCATTTTTCTTATATATGTTTCAGGAAAAGGTTTCATTTTTATCACCATATGATTACTATACTAATTGCCACAAAATATCTTTATAATAGATTTGTTAATGAAGGCTAAGTATTGGGACAATAAAATTGTGATTTATTATTATATTTTATTTTTTAGGAATTGATATATATTTGTTATTTAGATGTTATTTAAGGTTAATCCAAGCTAAAAGCTCTCAGGTATTTTTTTAATATTAATTGAATTATAAAATATTAATATTTTTGAAATATAT
>PWMA01000013.1 GCA_003558335.1 Candidatus Methanofastidiosia archaeon
GGAGTTGCCGGAATAGTAGTAGGGTTTGCGGCACAACAAACGTTTTCAAATATATTGGCAGGATTTCAAATCGCCTTTACTCAACCCATAAGAATAGATGATGTAGTAATTGTAGAAAATGAGTGGGGGAAAATAGAAGAAATTACACTCACATATGTTGTTGTACGTATATGGGATCAAAGAAGGCTTGTTTTACCTATATCTTATTTTATGAACACTCCTTTTCAAAATTGGACAAGAACTTCAGCGGATATATGGGGGACTATATTCTTTTATGTAGATTATAAAATCCCAATATCAGAGTTAAAAGAACAATATCAAAAAATTGTAGAGTCTTCTGAACTTTGGGACAAAAAAGTAAGCGTTTTACAGGTTACAGACGCAACTGAGAAGACTATGCAGATTAGAGGCATTGTAAGCTCTCAAGATGCTGGGCAATTATGGGATTTACGATGCTACGTTAGGGAGAAAATGATAGAATATATCCAAAATCATTATCCTGAGAGTCTTCCAAGAACTAGGATTGAAATTTTTGATAATGCAATAAAAGACAAGAAATATTAGAAAGATTTATAATAACTAAAACATAGGATTTAGTTAAAGAAAAATATTGTGATTTTGTTAATAATCCTCAAAAATTTGTTGTGATTATAAACGGAGGTGTATTAAATATGAATGTTTTAGATAATTTAGATACCTCGATTGGTAAAAAAGTTAGATTGCATAGATTAATGTACTCTTATGGTTTAAAGAATGGAACTTTGAACTTACTGCCAATTGATCATGGATTAGAGCATGGCCCCGCTGACTTCTTTTCAAATCCAGAAAGTTTAGATCCAGACTATATCTTAAATCTAGCCTTAAAACTTAAGTTTTCCGGAATTGTTATGCATATCGGACTAGCAGAAAAATATATGAAAAAATATGCCGGAACTGTCCCACTTGTTTTAAAATTAAATGGTAAAACTGCTATACCCGATGACTCTTTTCCCATATCGCCATTGACCTCTACTGTAGAAGACGCAGTTAGATTAGGTGCAGATGCTATTGGATATACTCTTTATGTAGGAACTCCAAAGCAGAAAGAAGATATCGAACAGTTTAGAAAAGTTAAAAAAGACGCAGACAAGTATGGAATGCCCGTCATAGTGTGGTCCTATCCAAGAGGCAAAGATATAGAAGAAAAAGGTGGAAAAGATTCTTTATATGCTATAGATTATGCTGCAAGAGTGGGCTGTGAATTGGGAGCAGACATAATTAAAATTAATTTTCCAACTGTAGATGAGTCAAAAATGGATTTGTATCCAAAGCCATATGACAAGTTAAAGTTATCTCCTGAAGATTCGATAAAAAAGGTAATAAAATCTGCAGGTAAAACTTTAGTGCTTGTTTCAGGCGGGTCTAAAACTAATGATGAGGACCTTTTAAATAAAGTTGAACTTTCTATGAGGTCCGGAGCTTGCGGCATAATTTTTGGCAGAAATCTTTGGCAAAGGCCTTTTGAGGAATCAAATAAGTTAAATAATAAAATAACAGAAATAATGAAGAAACATCCAAGGTGATAAAAAATGTATGATGTAATATCTGTAGGTAGTTGCACAATAGATCTCTTCGTAGATACCGGTACTGAACTATTTAGAGATACTAAATCTAACTGTGTACAAATACCTTTTGGTAAAAAATTATTAGTTAAATCGATGGACTTTGAAACAGGAGGTGGAGGATCGAATACGGCAGGTGCTTTTGCAACATTTGGACTTAAAGCTGCTTTAATAAGCAAGATAGGAGATGACCATAACTCAGATAGAATATTAAAATATCTTAAATCAGTAGGCTGTGACGATTCACTGCTTTCAATAGAGGAAGGGATTTCAGATTATTCTGTAATCTTAGATGCTGTTGGTAGGGATAGAACTATTCTTACTTTAAAAGAAAAAAATGACAAACTTAGGTTTGACGAAATCGATTTATCAAAAATCAAGACAAAGTGGTTTTATTTTTGTACTATGATGGGTGAATCTCTTAAAACACAGAAAAAGATTGCTAATTATGCTAATGAAAACAATATCAAAATTATGTATAATCCAAGCTCCTATTTGATTAAAAAAGGAGTTGATAAATTTGAAGAAATTCTAAATTTAACAACAATAATTTGTGTAAACTTCGAAGAAGCCAAAATGATTACGGGACACGTCGATTCAAGAATAATGGGGGATAAGTTGTTAGAATATGGTCCAGAGATAGCAGTGATAACCGATGGAGACAGAGGCGCATATGCTTTTACTAAAAATAATGAAGGTTACATGGTATCCCCTAATGAAGTTAAAGTTAAAGAGACTACAGGTGCAGGAGATAGTTTTGGAGCAGGATTTCTTACTGGTTATATTGAAAAAGAGGATATACAGTACGCTCTAGAAGTTGGAGTAACAGAAGCAGAGACTGTAATCCAACATTTAGGGGCAAAAAACAAATTTTTAACTATGGATGAAGTTAAAGAAAGAATAAAAAACAATCCACACAAAATAATAAAAATTAAGTAAATGGATAAAATGAAAGATTTAAAAATTATTACTAAGGATTCTTTAGTCTCAAATGATGACTTAAGAGATATAAAAAAGAACCTGATGAAAGAAATTTTTAGACTAAAAAATATTAATAATGAAATTGAATACAAAGATCCTAGATCTTCAATTAATTTACCTTATGATCACAATTTGCTAGAAAAAATTAATAAGGCAATCGAAGAAAAAAAAGAGCTAAATCCTTCTTACCTTATTGTAGTTGGCATTGGAGGTAGCAATTTAGGAGCAATGGCCATCCAAGAAGCTGTTTTAGGAAAATTATACAATCAATTGAATCCTAAAACAAAAGTTCTGTATGCCGACACAGTTGACTCAGATTTAATTAATGACATAATTAGCATAATAGAACCTGCATTAAAAAATGGAGAAAATGTATTAATTAATGGTATAAGTAAATCAGGTGGCACAACTGAAACTGTAGCAAACTTTGAAATATTGATTGATTTATTAAAAAAATATAAAAAAGATTATAATAAATACGTAATTGTTACCTCTGATAAAGACTCTAAATTCTGGAATTTTGCGGCAAATGAAGGGTTTACAACTTTAGAGATACCAAATGAAGTTGTAGGCAGATATTCTGTACTTTCTGCAGTTGGTTTGTTTCCTTTAGGCATTATGGGCATAAATATAAAAAATTTAATCCAAGGTGCAAAAGATATAACACAAAGATGTATAGATGAAAATATAGAAAAAAATCCTGCAGCAATAAGTGCTTCTTTGATCTTTATGCACTATAAAGATAAAAAAAATATTCATAATACATTCTTATTTAGCCCCGATATGGAATCAATTGGAAAATGGTATAATCAACTGATGGGAGAAAGTATTGGTAAGGAGTTCAATCTAAAAGACGAACCTGTCAGGGTAGGAATAACTCCTACAGTATCTATCGGATCAACAGATCTTCATTCTATGGTTCAACTCTATTTAGCTGGACCAAATGACAAATTAACAACATTTGTGAAAGTAAGAAACAATAAAGCTGAAATCAAGATTCCAAATAATGAAGATTATTCCAAACTAGTCAAAGGCATACAGGAAAAGAAGTTGCAGAGCATCATCGATGCAATTTATGAAGGGGTAATTAAGGCTTATCGAAACCGTAAAAGAGCTTTCATAGAAATACATTTAGACGATAAAACAGAATACTCTATTGGACAATTTATCCAATTTAAGATGATAGAGATAATGTACCTTGGATATCTATTTGAAATTAATCCTTTTAATCAGCCAAATGTTGAAGAATATAAAACTGAAACAAAAATAATTTTAGAAAAAGAATAAAGAGGAATAATTTGTCTAAAAAGTTGATAATAAAAGACATAGAAAAATGTGTAGGGTGTGGGCTTTGTGTTTACGCATGCGCAAGAAAAAATCCTTCAAAACCAGAAATTGGAAACAATTCTTCGGGAATTTTAACAATAAGTTTGAGCGGTTTTGAGAGAGGAGCAACTATTATTTTTTGTAGAGGTTGTATTGATCCTCCTTGCCAAGAAGTTTGTCCTACTGAAGCTCTAAAGAAAAGAAAAGGCGGCGGTATATTACTTATTGAAAAAAATTGTATAAAATGCCATAATTGCATTGAAGCATGTTCCATTGGGGCCATATTTGAAAAAGAAAATGGAAAACCTGCAGTTTGTATCCATTGTGGATATTGTGCAGATTATTGTCCTCATGATGTTCTATCTTTCGAGGAGGTAAAAACATGAGGACTGATATTCTGTATATTGATCTATCAAATAATAGTCATGAGATTAAAGACAGATCAGATATTTTTAAATCTTGGTTAGGGGGGGTTGGAGTAGGAACTCAACTAATAAAAGAAGAATTAAAATTGGATGTGGATCCTTTAAGTGAAGAAAATATAATTGTTTTTGTAATTGGCCCTTTCACTCCTGGTTACCCTTATGCTACAAAAACCGTTGCGCTTTTTAAGAGTCCCTTGACAGAAAATTGGGGAGAAAGTCATGCAGGCGGTAGAACTGCAACTTCAATTGCCAATGAAGGATTTGGCGCTATTGTAATTAAAGGTAAAGCAAAAATCCCAACTTATTTAGTTATAGAAAATGGTAAAGTTCACTTTAGAGATGCGCGTGTGATTTGGGGAATAGACGACTCAAAAGTAACAGGTAGAATAATTGCTGAAAGAGAAGGTGGAAGTGGAATCAGAACTGTAATGACAATAGGGGGGGCAGGTGAAAAGCTTGTAAGATATGCATGTGTTACCACTGAATTATATAGACATTTTGGACGATTGGGGCTAGGTGCAGTTTTTGGTAGCAAGCATTTGAAGGGAATAGTAGTAATTGGAAGAAACTTTTATCGACCAGAAAAAGGAAGAGAATATAGAGAAATTTATGACAAAATATTCAAAATATCTACTGAATCAGATGCAATGAGTAAATATCATCTTATTGGAACATCGGTGAATGTAAACACTTTGAATGAAATCAAGTCTTTACCAATTAATAATCTATCAAAATCTAATTTTGAAGGAA
>PWMA01000016.1 GCA_003558335.1 Candidatus Methanofastidiosia archaeon
GAATAGATATAAACTTTATCTACCAAAAGGAGCGCCTCGGAACAGGACATGCTCTAATGGTGGCTTCAGATTTTGTACGTTCTGATTTCATCTGTGTCTATGGAGACCTTCTTTTTAGAGAGGATCTTATACGATCACTTCTCTTAAAGTTTAAGGAAAACGATTCTATAGCGTTAATGGCTCTAAAGGAAAGCGATACTCCAGAGTTTTTTGGAAGTGTTTTAGTTAAAGGTGATGAAGTTAAAGGGATATATGAAAAGTCAGATAATCCCCCTTCAAATCTGATAAATAGCGGTTTATACTGCTTTAAGAAAGAGGCATTTTCATACATAAACAAAACTAAGATGTCAGAGCGTTTAGAGTATGAGCTAACAGATTCTCTAAAAATTATGATGGAAGACGGAAAAAAGATTAGATGGATATCTCTAGAGGACAAATGGCTTGATATTGGAAGGCCTTGGGATCTTCTTGATGCAAATATGTTCTTTTTAGAGGGTGTTAAAAGCTATATCGCAAATGATTTAGATATTTCAGAGGATTCAAAAATAGATTCAAAAGTTTATATCGACTCTGGCGCTTTAATAAAATCTTCACAGATTTTGGGGCCTTGCCTTATATCCAAAGATGTTAAAATTGGAAAAGGTTGCCTAGTTAGATCTTCAGTCATAAGAGAGGGAGTTCAAATTGGTGCAAACTCTAAAATTGAAAACTCTGTTATAATGGATGGGGCAAAGATTGGAGAAAACTGTGAGATCTCATATTCCTTGATAGGTGAAAATGCTGAGATAGAAAACAATGTCAAGTTTGAAAGTCAGGGAAAAGAAACAGTAAAGTTTTTGATAAAAGGAGAGCTAGTTGACTCAAACAGAAAAGAGATCGGATCTGTAGTTGGAAAAAATGTAACGATTAATAAAGATACAGTGGTGCCGCCTGGTCAAAAGATAGGCTCTGTAGAAAAAAAATAAAAAATTTATTATTCTAAATCAAAGATGTGATCACATTGAGTGCACTTGTAGATTCTTTTTCCGTCCTCTATTATATGTGTTGGAACAACTCTTGATGAGCAGAGAGGACAAGGCGGAAGTGATTTAGGGTCTTTTATCGGTGTTTTTTGTCTTTCTTTACCAGGTTTTGCTTTATATCTTTCGCTTTGCGCGTGGGTAAAAAATCCTATTGCAATTCCCAAAATACCAAATGCTCCAAGTATGTAAGAGATAGGCCTGTATTCATCATGCCAGTATCTTTCCTGCCTTTCAACTGTAACAAGCTCTTGGTAAGGTATCCTTTCTTCATAAGTTTCAGTTACCTCTTCAACTACCCTTTCAAGGTACTCTTCAGTAGTTATTGAGGATTCTTGTTTTATTATCTGGTATGTCAAGGTCTTTGAAAAGGCAAAATGCCTGTTTGAAAGAACTATTCTATACCGTCTAATTGGGGCATCATCTGGAACGGTCCAGTATCCCGCTATTTCTGTAGCGCCAGGAGGAGATTTATAATGGGCTGTGTGAACTCTATCTTGTCTCCATAGGTTGTAATTTTCATCGTCAAGAATGAGAAATTCAAACTCACGCTGAATTCTTGGCCTTTGAGGGTCTGTAGATATATCAAACTTTATGCGATCCTTTGGTTTTAAAACAACATCTGCAATGACAATATACTGATCTCTGTCAAAGTTTCTTGTTGTGTCAGCTAAAGTAGTGTCTGTGTATGTTACCGCTTCTCTAGTTCTTCTAACAAGCCTTTCTTGAGGAACGGTCCTCTCCCTCATGACTACCTCCTCTTTTGTCACATATTCTTGCGTTTCAACAGTTCTTTCAAAGGGTATCGTTGTGTAATAAAATAATCCACCTGCTACCAATAAAAGTACAACTCCTAAAATAATAAAATCAGTTCTTTTTTTCATAAATATCCCCTTGAAATTGATATATTCTATATATTAGAACTATTTATATCTATCGGAAAATGTTAAAATTTTCGTAAAATTTAACAGAAAAAAGTTATTTATACATGCTTTATAGGGTATCTTGCACCGCAAGCTTCGCAGTTTAAGAATGTAATCCTATCTTCTTTTACTATTCTTGTGTCTGGCCTATTGCATTCGTGACATATTACAGTTTCTTTTGCATACTTTTCAATCTTTTCAGCGATGGCGCCAGGATAAAACTTCCCTTGGAATATAGCTTCATGACCGCTCATATTTCCAGCCGTTGCAAGCTCCCTTAATATATACTTTAAGAAAGGTTCAACATCCCTGTTTATAACTTGAGCAATGTCTCTGAAATTTTTAACTATTGTTTTGTTTCCCATAACAAATGAATCAACTCTAGGTATCTCGAATCTCTCCTTTTCAAGGGCGTTTTTCGGTAGTTTTTCTTCTGCTCGATTTAAAAGTGACTCATAGTCGAACGTTTCTTTCCCCATGAGCCGAACTCATTTTTCTAATTTATAAAGTTACCGAAAGTTTTAAATTAGAATTCATGCTTCCTCTTAATACCAGCCGGGTAGGGTAGAGGTCAATCCTGCGGGGTTTTGGTCCCCGCGACAACGGTTCGAATCCGTTCCCGGCTACCAACTTCTTTTCGATTATATTTATAAAAATAAAGGTTTTTTATTATCAAGGAGGTTTTAGATGAAAACTAGTGTCGGCTTAACTCTTTCACTTTCATTTGGGTTTTGCAATGAAAACAAAAAACTGTTTTTGCCCTTACTAATCTCAATGTACCTAGTTTACTTTCTGTCCATACTATTAAACAACTTTTTTTATAAAGACATAGAAGAGATACTTAACACACAATATCTTACCTTGGGAGAGAAATCAACTTTGATATATGACGTTCCCTCATTTTTGCCGCCTCAGTTTTCTGAAGTTTTTTTAGCACTCTTTAAGGGCGACTTAATTGCACCTTTCACATCATTTTTTATGGGGCTAATCTACATCCTTGGGGTGGCAGTGCTACTCTTTTTAGTTGAATCGATGTACAAAGGCACAAAAAATAACTATAGGTCATTTTTCAAGGTTTTTTTAAGGGTAGCTATAACAAGCATAGTAACAGTTTTTTTGGTAGTGCTAGGTTTTATGGCATATGTTGTTCCTGGATTTATCATGATATACATACTGTTTTACGTTGTTCCCGATTCTGCTTCAAAAGAAGGTTCGCTATTTTTAAGCATAAAGAAGGGGGTCTTACTTGTAATCAAAAATCCCAACTATACTCTTGGAATTTTAGCAGTAATCTCTGCAACTATATTTTCTCTAAACTACATCCTCCTCTATCTAAATGAGATAGGTGTTTTAGGTGATGGTAGACTAATGCTTGATATCCTCTTTATCCTAATAAGAGGTGTAGTTTACACTTGGGCATTGGTATCAAATATGGTGGCATACCTTAGTCTAGAGAGCTAGCGATATTTTTTACCTCTTCTTCTATCTCCCTTACTTTGTCCTCAAAATCAGGTTTTAGGTTTGCCCCTCCTTGTGCAAAGTTTTCCCTGCCTCCGCCTCTTCCATCAAATCTTGAAAGAATATTGTTTAGAAGAGCCCTGCAATCATAATCGATATCATTAGATCTCCCGCATATAACAAATACTCCTTCATCAACTAAAAAAAGTACCAAAAGTGTTTTCTTTTCTTCTATAAGTTCTCCCGCCTTTTTTATCAGAACTTTCTTGTCAATTCCTTTTAACACATCAAAGTAAAGGTTTATTCCGGAAACTTTCGTTGGCGTTATAGATTCACATCCCTTTTCGGAAAGCTCTGCTAAGGTTTTTCTATGTTTTTCATTTTCTTTTAACAGGTTTGATATCGTTCTTTCAACATTTTCAGGTGCAGATTGCAATATTTCCATAGAAGCAAGCGCAATCTTTGAAAGCGTTAGTGCTTCTTCCTTTGCATTTTCTGCAACTTCAAACTCTAATCTATAACTGCCCTTTTCAGTTCTATTGACCTTTGTCAAAAGAAAAAAATCTATCTCCTTTGTTGAGCTAACATGCTCTCCAGAGCATGCTGCAAAGTCATAACCCTCTACCTCAATTATCCTGACCTCTTTCTCTTCAATTCTGTCTAGCTTTATCCTTATTTCAGGAAATTTTTTGATAACCTCTTCCTTCATCGTTTTGTGGGCTATAACTTTTCTATCTTCAAAAATAATCCTGTTTGTGAGTTTTTCTGCTTCTAAGAGCTTTTCCCAACTAAGTTCACCTTCATGCCTTACATAAAGCGCATTTTTTTCTTCCTTTATTGAAATCTTGTCTAGCGATATCTCTGGAACTACTTTAGAAAGTGATCGAAAAAATATATGCTCTCCAGTATGTGCTCGTTTGTCCTTCATTAATAAAGATTTAATTTTAATGTAATAAAGCTTTTGTGATATTTAATCTTCAAAAGAATTTTTCAATGCCAAAACAAACGCTTCTGGGTCTTCAAGCATTGGAAGGTGTCCTATGTATTCTAAAACTTCAAGCTTGCTATTTGGAATTTTTTCATTTAAACGCTTGCCTCTTTCAAGAGGTACCCAAGTATCCTTTTCTCCCCAGATAAGGTATGTCGGAATATCTACTTCTTCTATTGGCCTTTCTAAAACATTTTCACCTGAAACTGACGTAATTTTAATTAAAACACGCTCCCACCCTTTAAAGATGGTAGGATTTACAAAAAGCGGCTCTTCAATTTCCATCTCTTTGTGCATAGCGCTTTCAAATGTCCTTTTAATTCTAGACTCGCTAAAGCTTAATCTTAGAATAACTCTTGCATACTCTCGGATTATAGGTTTGTCTAATAACATAATGAGATTGTCCCTACTAGACACCTCTCTTTCTTCAACACTAACAGCACCACAAACTAAGACCAATCTCTCAATTTTTTCTGGATGTGTTTGATAATACATAGTTGCGATATTTCCTCCCATGCTGTGGCCAACAACGATAAATTTTTCTATCCCGAGTTTTTCAACAAAAGCGTTTACAAACTGAACTTGGGAAGGATGAGAGTAATC
>PWMA01000062.1 GCA_003558335.1 Candidatus Methanofastidiosia archaeon
CCATATCTTCAAAAAATAGAATTAACTCACTTTCTTTTTCTTGGGACATAATTACACCTAACCTATTACTTAAATCAATACTTAAAAAGTTTTGGCTATTTAATCCGCAATATATTCTTTATTCTACTCTATCAATAGTTTTAAATAAAAGTAAGAGTTAAAGATTTTTGTGACAACATGAGATTTAAAATTTTAGCCATTTTGATAGCTTTCCTAATTTCTCTAAGTAGTTTTTCTAGTGCAATGTCACTGGATTTTGAAAGTAGTTCTATTTACACAGATGATTTTGATATACTATATTTAATCGTTGATGACATAAATTATGATGGAAGTTATGAAATAATCGCCTATACAGCCGGCAAGAAATCAATATGCCTTGATCTTAAAGGGAATACTAAATGGAGTATAGACTCAAATAACTCTTTTTCATTTCTTAAAATAGTAGATGCTTTTGATTTTAATGGAAAAGAAGTTATTCTAGGAACAGAAAACATAGTAGTTTCTAGGGAGGAAATCTATAATGCATTTTTATACTTTATAGATTCTGATGGAAATGAGATTGATACAGTTACTGTTTTGGGCTCAATACTTGATGTAGATATAGGTGACTTAACCTTAGATGGAAAAAATGAAATCATAGTGGGGGCTGATGATGGAGTTGTCTATCTTTTCAATGAAGATTTTAATTTGTTGTGGAGCTATAACACAAGAGGCTATAACTTTAGAACATTAATAATCGATTTAAATCAAGATGGAAAAAATGAAGCGCTTGCAATATCTTGGGACAATACATTTATTCTGGATTCTCAAGGAAAACTAATTAAAGAATACTCAACAAACCACATTTTAAGGGATTTGTATATAGATAGATTTAACAATATGATCCATGTTTCAAGATTCTTTAGGGAAGACTCTAGGACTTGGAGAGGGACAGTAATCTACTCTCTAAACAGAAATTTAAATCATATGTGGGAATTTAGAACTGAAGTTGAAACAAGCGCATCAGGGTTTTTTGATTTGAATAACGATGGAAGAGAGGAGATCGTTATAGCTGGAACAAATGGAGAGATAATAATACTGGATTCTAGAGGGTCGTTTGTTAAAAGATTTGACCTTCCTGATAGAATTTTTAAGATTGATAAGTTAAACTACGAAAACAAAAACTACCTTGTAGCCGGGTGCAAAGACAATAGTTTGTATATATTAGATTATGAAACAGGCGCAATTGAATACAGGTTTGAAACTGGCGGCTGGATTGAAACATTTTATATAGTTGATATAAACAAAAATGGGAGAGAAGATATAGTATTAGGCTCAAACGATAATCAGATATATCTATTGCTACAAAAAGAAAAAGAGCCCAAAGTTTTTGAGGATGAAAATGTTTCAATAGTTGATAAAGAGCCTCTCGAAGAAGAACCTAGAGCAGTTCCTTTCGAGGGAATTGGGATAATCGGAGGGCTATTGAGCGGGGCAATCTATATAATTTTAAGAAAAAAAAGGTAATTATTTCTTTCTTTTTACCATTCTTGCTTTATTAGGGCCATTGGGATTTCTTCTTTTGAGAATCTTTTTTCTAGGAGGCTCAACGCTTGGTATTTTTTGTCTAGCTGAATTTATCAGTATCCCAGCTGACAATAGTAGTCCGACATAAAATAAAGTGTTGAGAGAATTTTGGACAAAATTTACCCTATCTGTATTTACAACATGCTCCCTTGCTATAAAAACAAGTGAATTAATTGGCCCTTCTTTTAATGCTGTTGCTACTTTGGATCTAACTCTAACCTGCTCTTCGAAAACTTCAGAAGATCTACCTGTATCTAGATTAAAAACAATTAAGTAATTTCCTTCTGTATTAAACCTTGCCCTAAATACTAGATCTTTAGTTTCACCTGGTCCTAACCTTCCCCTCCATGATCCCTCGATTATGTTTCCACTGCCACTTTGCAGATTAACCGTCATATCGTTAGCGCCAACTCTTCCTGTATTTGTAACTGTGAATGGTATCTCAAATAACTCTCCTTCTTCCGGCTCAAGGGATTTTGTTACTTCAAGTGAAACATTCGGGCTGTACTCTATAATGTTAACTGAATCCGGGTGATAAATATTTAATTGGACATTATCTCCAACTATGTCCCTTACTTCAACTATATAATCTTTTATGCCTTTAAAATGACGTCTTCTTACTTCATAATTCTGATTGTCTAAACTTATTTTTGCTGAAAGATTATTGGCATCAGAGATTGTAAGATCAGATCCATCAATGTCGACCATTTCACCCTTTCTAAGTGAAATCTCTGATTTTGTCATTTTTCTAATATTGGTACTTGAATAAACTCTAAAATTTATGGCGCCATCTCTCTCGCTTAGGACTTTTACCATAATAGGATCAAAAGGAATTATATCTCCAGGCTGCCCATGAAGCGTTTTTGAATCTGTATCTCTAAAATTTACAATAAGTCTGTCAGCACTTCTATTAAATGTCATTGTATAGACTGTATCCCCTTCTCCTAAATAGATACTATAGGCGGTACTTCTGATTTCTCCAGAGTAAACAGTTGCCATGTTTCTTAATAGATCTTTTTTAGTATAATTAATTGTAAAATCTGAATACTCTTTATCAAAGTCAATCCTAGATACAAATATAGAGTCAAAAGATATATCTTTAAATTCAACGCCCATTGGCATATTTCTTGACCTTATTATGCTTGGAACGACAACTGTGTCTAAAGTCTCATTTCTAAATTTGTCTTTTTGTAGTATATGCAGTCTAATGGTGTTAGTGCAAGTGCTACCATCCCAGAGATCTGGATCACAAATTGATGTATCAACTAGTCTTATAACATAGTTGTATATATCTCCCGATATTGTGTATTCTTCGTTATATTTTTCATATACATGCATAGATATTGTTACATCTTTTTCGTCACCAGCTACCTCATATGCTAAATTAATCGAGCATATTAGCACCAAGCATGTAAAAAATGATAGAAAATGCCTCTTCATTAACTCAATATACAGGACAACGCTTAAAAATCTTATCATTATATATTATTTATGATGAAGAAGGCATTGCCACTATTATTAATTTCTATGATTTTGTTGCCTCTTTATGGGGCTGCAGATCGAGATCCAAGGGTAGAATTTGATCACCTACAACAGACTGATCCAGGAAAACAAATGACAATTGAAGTAACTTTAACAAATACTACTTCCCAACTACTTTGGGGCCTTAAAGGGGTTATTAGCCCTAATGAGATTCCTTCAGATATTAGAAATTACATTAAGATTATAGAAGGTGAAAAGGCCTTCACAGATAGAACAAACATCAGAGTCGGTGAAACAGAATCTATAACACTTAAAATTGAAATCGACAATAATGCAGAAGTTGGAACCTATAAAATACCTTTGCTAATTAGGGGAGAAATTGGAAACTGCAGAGGCGGATGTGTTCCCTATTTACTTGTTAAAAATATCGAATTTAATGTTGTTAAAGATTACCCTTCAATTAAAGTAGATTTTTCTAGTTATCCAGAAGAAGTTTTCCAAGGTGAAAGTATAAGTATTCCTTTTAAGATATCAAACTTTGGCCAAGGCAATGCAAACAACATTACCCTTAGAGTTCCTTCAACTAACAATTTTACTACCTCTTTAAGTGTGGGGGAGATTAGAATATTTAGACCTCAAAACTCAAGGGATGTAATATTGACTATAACAGCTGACGAAGATGCTGAAGTAAGAAGTTATAATACAGACTTGATAATTGAGTATTTCGATGCGTATGAAAATAAAAGGGCATCTTTAGAGCCTATCTCTTTTACAATCAAGGATTCTGAATTAATCAGAAATGCAGAAGCCTACTATGTCCAAGGAAATGAATACTTCAATAATGGAAACTATTCATTGGCGCTTGAGCAGTATGAAAAATCTAAAGAGGCATATGAACAACTTGGATTTACAGAAAAAGTCAGTGAAATCAATGCTAAGATAGAGTTGACAGAGTCTGAAATTGAATTAAAAAAAGCTGATGTTTCCGTACCAATATACGTAGGACTTGGAGTTTTAATTAGCTTTGTTTCAATGGCATTTGGGATATTAGTTGGAACTTTGACCCAAAAACCAAAATATTGAAAAAATGAAGCTATTTTTAAAGAGGAATATATTCAGATACTAGTCTTTTGTGAATTGGATACTCTTTTACTATTGCTGGCTTCATACTTTTAGATATTGTGTTATCTTTAGATAATTCATCAGCTACTGCCCAATGTGTAAAAACTTTATCATCTTGAACTTCGTACATTTTTTTAGAAATTCTAAGTTCATCTTTTAGATATTTTGTTATCTCATCGATATTGCCCGATAACTCTCCTTTTACGATAAGACAGTCTTCAATCTCTTCATAATATTTTTTGGTATTTTTTGCTCTTCTCTCCCATCTTCTTCGCAATTGTATTGCATCTTTTAGGACAGAAGGACAAAAATGAATTGATATTGGAAGATATTCAAACCTTTCCAATAGCTTTATCGATAGCTCTCTACTCCCCCTAATCATACTTGTATCGGTGTCAAAATCAAAGCCTCTATCAGAAAGAATATCCCAATTGGTTTCTGTGTATTCAAATTCATTTAAATTAATAAATGAGAAGCCACAAGAAGATGCTGATTCGATTATTCTACATATTCTATCAAAATCTTTAGGAATAGCTGGGATCTCTACCCCAAAATTAAAGTCCATATTTAAAACATTTTTTAGACCTTCTACTTCTTTTTCATCTTGCACATGAAACCTTAATTCATCAACATATCCTTCTAAATTTTCAAGAGACTTTTCTACTCTACTTGTCGAGCCCGTGTAAAGGTGTATATGGTGTTTTTTATCATCATCTTTGATTAATTTAGCGTATTCTAAACATCTATCCAATCTTAGAAGAGGATCTCCTCCTGTAAAACTTATTCCTTTTGAGCTACAAGCTTTTATCTCTTCAATTATGTCACTTTTTTTTTCAATTTTTCTCTCATTCACATATGAAGTGTCAATGCCTTTTTTTTCATTTGATACTGGACAATAATAACAATTTACATTACAAAGACCTGTAACAAAAACTACTGACTTCCTACCTTTAATACACAATTTACAACCTTTTGAAATTTTTCCGGTATAGAATGATTCAGCATCAGTTTTTTTTATTGTCATATCGGCCTGATTTATTAATATTACTTTAAAAAACATTCTCAAAAACCTATTTAAACTAAAAAGTAAAGCTCCTTTATAGGTGCAATGAATGGATTTTCTCAAGATTACCGAAGAGCTAAAAAATGATATAGAGGGAGATATTAAAGATTTTTTTCAAACACAAATTCAATCTATTGATGATGATGTCCTCTCTGACTTCTATAAAGATATAAGACATCACACACTTCTTGGTGGAAAACGTCTTAGACCTATAATGTGTATAATGGCCTATTGTGGGTATTCAGATTATACTAACAGAATATTGAGAGTTTCAATTGCATTTGAACTTCTTCATTCTTCTTCATTGATACTTGATGATGCAATGGATGAAGATGTTATAAGGCATGGTGAAAAAACATTCAATGCGATATATGCCGACAAATTTTTAAAGTCTACACGATTTGACCTTAACCCATACTATGATGGTGGAAACTGGATTAAAAAGGATGGACCTTCTAAACTTTTGTCAATGCAAAGGGCAATATCAAGATACTCATATGCTCTTTCAGTTTTGGGCTCTAACATTCTCTATGCCCTAAGTGCCAAAGCAATAAGATCAAGTAGATTTGATGATAGTTTAATAATAAAAGCAATGACAATGCATGAAGAAATGTATAAAAAATTAAACGAGGGCCAACTATTGGATATACTGATGGAACAAAAAGGTGGAAGCGAGGAAAAATATTTTGACATGATAGATAAAAAGACAGGCATACTGTTTAAATATCCGTTAAGAATTGGTCTACTTTTCAGCGAAAATGAAGATATTTATTCTCTTGATACCTACTCTTCAAATCTTTCAAGAGCATTCCAAGTGCACGATGATATATTGGGAGTATTTGGACAAGAAAGCACAACTGGTAAACCTGTAGACAGTGATATAAAAGAAGGAAAAAACACATTACTGGTCATAAAGACACTTGAGTTTGCAGATCAAAATCAACTGAAAAAAGTTAATAGTATTTTAGGAAATAGATACTCTTCAATGGAAGAAATAGGAGAAATAAAGAATATAATAAAAGATTGTGGAGCACTAGACTACTGTATTCAAAAAGAATCTGAATTTATTAGAGCAGCAAAAGATTCGATAGATCCAAACATGAAAGAAAAATCTAGTATTTTTTTAACTGAACTTTGCGACTTTATAATAAAAAGAAAGTATTAAATAAATTATTCAAATACAATATCAACATTCTCGCCCGTGATCAACAAAATTATGTCCTTTACACTTTTTGTAGGAATAGGAAGCTTTCTCTCAAACTCTTTCCCCAATCTGAGCCTTTTTATTATTGTACCATTAGGCATGTAAACAATATTTATTCCATAAACCTTTGCAGGGTATAAGAGGTCAGAAGCAACTTTTTTGACATCTTTACTTTCTTCAATAACCCTTATTTTTTTGTTTAGTTTTTTACTTAATCCTCTGATTACATTGCCACCTCTACCAATAATACTTCCTATCTCTCCAGCTTCAACTAAGATAACTATCAGATTGCCAACTTTAATACTTCTTTTAAACTTTACATCTTTAATTGCCCTATTATCTTGGGAAAGCCTGTAAAGCTCTTTGGCTATCTCTAGGTCGTTATCATTAAGCTCGCCATCTTTAATCTTTGCAGTACAACCTGGGCAGAGCATTCCAGTTTTCAAACAAATCTCACAAAAAGGTAGCT
This sequence comes from Candidatus Methanofastidiosia archaeon, assembly GCA_003558335.1. GTDB lineage: Archaea > Methanobacteriota_B > Thermococci > Methanofastidiosales > Methanofastidiosaceae > Methanofastidiosum. Next base: position 6,907 of record PWMA01000062.1, read on the forward strand.
CCAAATTTACTTCACCTTCTAAAATATAACTTTATCTTCCTATCTTAAGCCTTTTTAAAAAGGTTTCGGTAAAATTTTTTTCTAATCAAAAAACACAAAATACATTTCCCGATAATCTTAAATAAAGAATAAAAATAGAGTATTCACTATATTTTAAGAGGATTGTTATCATGAAGACAGTACGTTTGGGTGTCATTGGATTTGGAATCGTCGGCAAAGGTGTTTGCGAAGTAGTTAAGGATAAAGCGCAACTGTATAAAGAAAAATATGGCGTTGATATCCGAATAGTATGCGTTGCCGATATGATGAATTCGATTTATGATGAAGATGGAATTGATCTTGATAAGCTAATGCAAAGTAATCAAGAACGATCTCCTGTTATAAAATATCCTGATTCTTCAAAGGATAAAAAATGGAATGGTGAAATGGCAATAGATAATATCGATGCCGATATTATCGTTGAAGTTACTCCAACAAATATCAAAGACGCAGAACCAGGATTAACTCATATTCTTAAAGCCTTTGATAGAGGGATGCATGTAGTTACATCTAACAAAGGTCCTTTGGCACTTTACTATGGTAAAGTAATTGAAGCTAAAGAAAAAAGTGGTAAGGAATTAAGGTTTGAAGCTACTGTCGGAGGAACAATGCCTGTTTTAAATCTTGCCCAAGAAGCTCTAAAGGGAAATAACATAGTTTCTATAAAAGGCATATTAAATGGTACCACAAACTATATTTTATCTAATATGGCATTTGAAGGGAAACAGTTTGACGACGCCCTAAAAGAAGCTCAAGAAAAAGGCTATGCCGAAGCAAACCCTGCTCAAGACATTGAAGGATGGGACTCTGCATGCAAAGCAACAATAATTTCAAACGCTTTAATGGACAAAACAATGACTTTAACCGATGTTGAAGTTAAAGGAATAACTGAAATAAAAATGGAAGACGTTTTAGACGCGAAGAAAAATGGAAATATAATAAAATTGCTCGTAGAGGTAAATGAAAAAGGTGCAAAAGTTCGGCCTACACCAGTGCCTTTAAACTCACCTCTTGCGGTTACAGGAACATTAAATGTGGCTGTTTTTGAAACAGACCTTTCCAAAGACATAACTGTTATGGGGAGAGGGGCAGGCCAAATAGAAACAGCAGCTGCAATAATGAGTGATGTTTTTGCAATAGCTAGATGAAAGGTGTTCAAATGAAGTTTCTTAGGTACAGTTACAACGATAATATAGAATATGGAATTCTTGAAAAAAGCAAAGTTATGAAAATTAAAGGAGATATATTTTCTGATTTTGAAACTACTGAAGATGAAATAGATTTAAACTCGATAAAATTGCTTTCTCCAACTGCTCCATCCAAAGTTGTTGCTGTTGGTCTAAACTATGTTGACCACGCAAAGGAGCTTAAAATGGAAATACCCTCCAATCCTATCATATTTATAAAACCGGCAAGTACGGTAATTGGTCCTGAAGATCCAATAATATATCCAGAAACTTCAACTCAAGTCGACTACGAAGTTGAACTTGGTATAGTTATAGGTAGGCGAGCAAAAATGTTGAAAAAACTGAAGCTAAAGACTACATACTTGGGTATACAGTATTCAATGATGTAACTGCAAGGGATCTACAGAGAAAAGACACTCAGTGGACAAGGGCAAAATCCTATGACACATTTGCCCCTATAGGGCCCTATATTGAAACAGATATAGATCCTTTTGATCTTCCAATATCTCTTAAATTAAACGGCAAATTAAAACAGGACTCTTCCACAAAAAATATGATATTTAACTGTTACGAACTTTTAGAATTTATATCTGAAATAATGCCGCTTGAGCCAGGAGATGTAATCGCAACTGGAACCCCTCCAGGAGTTGGACCAATGAACAGAGGGGATACAGTAGAAGCTGAAATAGAAGGGATAGGTATATTAAAAAATTATGTGATATAGGTCTTATTATGGAAAAAATAAATGTGGGAGTAATTGGGGCTACCGGAATGGTGGGTCAAAATTATGTACGACTTTTAGAAAATCACCCTTGGTTTGATGTAGCATATGTTGCAGCATCCCCTAAAAGCGCAGGAAAAAGCTATGAAGAAGCTGTAAGGGGAAAATGGCAAATGGCATCAGATCCTCCAAAAAAGGTAAGAGATCTAATAGTTGGCGACGCAAACGATATAAATCAAGCAGTTGGAAAATGCGATTTAATTTTTTCCGCTCTTGAAATGGAAAAAGAAAAAATCAAACAACTTGAATCAGAATATGCTAAATCAGATTTACCTGTTTTTTCTAATGCCTCAGCTAATAGAAATTTTGACAACATACCTATGCTAATACCTGAGATCAATAGCAATCACATAGATATAATACCTCAACAGAAAAAAGCAAACGGCTGGAGTAAAGGCTTCATCGTCGTAAAACCAAACTGCTCTCTGCAGAGCTATATGGCTCCAGTATATGCATTAGTTAAAGCTGGGTATGAAGTTAAAAGAATGATAATCACTACAATGCAGGCCGTTTCAGGAGCAGGATATCCTGGTGTACCGTCGCTTGATATGATTGATAATATCGTTCCTTTTATATCCGGGGAAGAGGAAAAATCTGAAATTGAACCACAGAAAATTATGGGAAAGATTTCAGATGAAAAGATTGTAAACGATACAAGTATAAAGATTTCTGCACACTGTAACAGGGTTCCAGTAGTTGATGGGCACACTGCTTGCGTAAGCCTTGAATTTGGGCAAAATAAACCTTCTCTTGAGGAAATTAAAAAGATTTGGAATGAATTTAGTTCTGAGCCTCAAAAATTAAATCTACCATTTGCACCAAAAAAACCGATAATCTACAGAGAAGAGCCGAACAGGCCACAACCAAGAAAAGATAGAGACTCTGACAAGGCAATGACTGCAACAGTTGGTAGACTAAGGGGATGTAAGGTTTTTGATATACGTTTTGTTTGCCTTTCTCATAATACAGTTAGAGGGGCTGCTGGTGGAGGCATATTAAACGCAGAGCTTCTTAAAGCAAAAGGGTACATTTGAGGGTATATATGACGACTAAAGAAGATATATTAAAACGTTTGAAATCTGAAACGGGAATTGTTGAGGCTTTCATACTTTCAGAAGAAGATATCGAAAAGGTTAGGCACTTTGAAATCCAAGCTGAAAAAAATAAGGCCGCTGGGGGGATGATGGAGTTTGTCAATGAAGGCGTCTGGGAAGTTTTATCAAAAGATATAGTATTTCTCATTTTTATAGATGAAACATTTTCAGATAGAAAGCATGGTGAAAGCCTAACACTGATGAAAGATCCTTTAGGAAATACTGTCGGCAAGTTATTGAGAAAAGATGAAATTTCGGAATATCAAAAACGAGATGATGTCCTTTTCCTTGGAGAGGATTTTGTTATATATACAAATGTTAAAAGCCAAGGCAAACCTTACTTTGTAATCCCTTCTCAAAAAGTAGAGGAATTAAAGGATTTAAATGGGATCTCTGCAAGCTTTTGCGTTCCAACTGATCTTTTCTTTAAAGAAAAATACAACATTACAGGAGACTCTCTTGGAACGGTCATAATTGGCGTAGACAAACCCTAAACATTTAAATCTAAATATTTTATCTTTTTTGTATGATAAAGTACTCAATGTATGTCAAGGGACATTCATTTTTTCATAACTTAGATCCAAGGACCAAGTTAGTTGTTCTAACCTCCATATTTGGGCTAGCGATTTTGTACAGAGATCCACTTTATCTTGGAGTTATTGCAGGCTCAGTACTATTTATTATAAGATTCATCTGTAACATTAAACTTAGAAAACTTGTCACCTATATCAAACCAGTACTGCCTCTTATTTTAATGTCTTTATTGTTGTGGCCATTTTTTCAACCAACAGGCAATATACTCTTTGAGTATGGGATAATACGCATAAGTGAGGACGGAATAAAGATGGGACTTGCAATGACCTTTAGAATATTTGCAATAATTACTGGAACCTTTCTTCTTTTAATGACAACACTGCAGCGTGATCTTGTCTTAGGCTTAATGAAATTTAAAGTTCCATATGAATACTGCTTGACCTTGGCAATATCATTAAGATACGTTCCAACACTAGCTGGGATAACATACACAATAATGGACGCTCAAAGATCAAGAGGATTGGAGTTGGACAAGGGTTCATTTTTTAAAAGAATAAAAAATTATGTACCAATCATAACACCTCTTATAATAGGTTCTATAAGGATGGCTGAAGAACTTGCCATTGCCATTGAATCAAGAGGTTTTGGACATGGAGAAAGAACTTTTCTAAAGGATATCTCCCTTAAAGGAAAGGATTATGTCACAATGTTACTTTTCATTTTAATTTTAGGAGCAGGTATCTATATAAGATTACTTGGCTATGGTACTTTAGAATTTTTATAACAATTTAATCATAATTCTTACAAACACTTTTATAATAAAATACTCCATTATAATTGTGGAATCTTCTGATTTGAAAAATACAGAAAAGATTAGAGAATATCTAAAAAAAGAGCACGACTACTTTGATCTTAATGACGTCTTAATAAAAAAAGGCTTTTCTAGAGAAACGCTTGATAAAGAAGACATTAAAGAAATTATTTCCTCTTCTCAAGAGGTAATAAATCAGATACAGCATGAAAGAGGCATGCTAAAAAATGAGATTAAGGTTTTTCTTGAAGGCCGTATCAATAGACTTGAGCGAAGAATAAAAGAATTAAACGAACCTCCTTTTATGATTGGCATTTATGTAAGGCCCCTTGACCAAGAAGGAGCGCATGAAATCTTTGATTATGTAAACTATAGAGTAATAGCCTACATGATTAATGACATAGATGTTAATAAAGGGGATAAGGTAAGATACAAATTTATAGAGGCAAGAGAAGGGGGCAGATTTGTAATATTAAGTAAACATCCCGGAAAAGTTGATACCACTTTAGGTGAGATAATAAAGATTGAAGGGCGATCTGGAACTATAAGGTTTGATACTTATCATGAGATGATGTTGGATATAGGTGATTTCGTCGATTCTAAAAATCCTTATTTACGGGCAGGTGCAACAGTAACCTTGTTTGGTAATTCAAGAGATTGGGAGATACTTGATATAAAGCCCAATGTAAAATATGGCGATGATCTTCTCTTAGAAAGGAAACCAAGAGTAAAAAGAGAAGATATAGGCGGGCTTGACGAGGCTATTTTAGAGATTGATCAAGCTGTGGGTTCGGCACTTAGTTATGATTTTATTAGAGAAAAAGTCCAAAAATTAAAGATTGAAAGAACCAAAGGCATAATGCTTTATGGGCCTCCTGGATGTGGAAAAACTTTAATTGCACGTTATGCAGCATCTATTTCTTCAAGAAATTTTATTAATGTTGATAAAGAGCTTAGAAGCAAATGGTTTGGAGAAACCCAACAAAATATAGAAGAGTTATTCAAATATGCTGAAGAAAAAGCACCCTCTGTTCTGTTTTTTGATGAATTTGATAGTCTTGTTCCTCAAAGAGAATCCGGATCAGAGGCTGCAAGACTGGAAAATCCGATAGTAAATAAATTTTTGCAACTTCTAGATGGCCTTGAGGAGATGGGAGATGTCATTGTCATCATAGCTACAAATAGACCTGATATAATTGATCCTGCAATTTTAAGACCAGGAAGAATTGATAAACACATCAGAATAGGAAGGCCTGATACAAGAGAGGCCGGAGAAAAAATCTTAAACATATACTTAAAATCAGACCAATTGATTCCACATTCCGACGATATCAAAAAATACGGCACTATCAAGAGGTTTGCCGAAGCAATGAAGGATACTATACTGGATGAGCTATATGAAAAGAATAGATATTGCAATGTAGAAAAACTTGGACTTATCAATGTTCCAATCAAAGAAACTATATCAGGTGCTATGATAAAAAATATTGTAATTAAAACAAAAAAATATTATATCAATAGGCTTGATAAATATGCAAAATTAATAGATGTTATAAACAATATCTATCACAACAAACTCTACATTGAAAAAACATGCGATGTTCTCTGTGCTAAGATAATAGATGAGTGCCATGAAGTTTCAAAGGAATTAGGAGACACCGCTGAAAAAGTTATGAATGAGATCAAAAAAGATCTTGTCCCCAACAACTACAATAGAATTGAAATCGGTGTTCTCTTAAAAAAAATTGAGGAGTACATAGATCGAAACGAAGGCATTTTAATTGAGGACGTTATTAGGGCGATTGATGAAGACTGTGGAAAAATTCAATTGTAGATATCTTTTACATTTCCCATATATGTTCCATCAAGAAGATAACAATCAAATTTTTTTATATCTAATCTTTTAGTTTCAAAATATGGCCCAGGGATATCTTGATTTTTGTTTATTGATACCCCCTCTATAACAGGATTAAATGAAGGCAAAACTATAACATTTTGAGGCCCTTCCAACTTTAAAAAACATTTTATCCGGGTTATTTTTCCGTTTGAATCAATAAACTCAACTACAGGATGAATATGGCCCATAATCAAATTATTACTGCTAATCAGTATATGTCCATGAGTTAAAACACGATCCTCTATTTTGAAAGATTTTACAACCTCATTAAAAACTATCTCCTCAATATTGCCATCGTGATTTCCTTTAATAATTTTAACAGGAATTTCAAAGTCTAAGAACTTAGGGAGATTTAATTTTTCAAAATAGGAAGTATAAGGGAGATTATGCTTTACATCTCCTAAGAGTATCAACTCTTCTATATCTTTTCTTTTTATTATCTTTGAGATCTCGGATTTCATCTCTTTTGAAATATCTGGAATCTTTATTCCTTTTTTGTAATACTCATACTCTTTACCTAAATGGAGGTCAGCAACAACAAGATATTTTTTATAAGACTCAACTATCATTGCAGGCTTATTAATTACAGGATATATGTCCATAATTTAAAGCCAATAAATTAAATTTAAAAATGCTTTGGTAAGTTCTAAGTAGGTGTATCTATGGGATTTGAGCTTCTAGGTGAAGACATATTAAAAGTTCTAAAAGAGTACAATATCGATTCCCCTACAGATATCCAAAAGAATTCAATCCCAGCGATACTAAGCGGACAAAATGTTTTATTGATGGCCCCTACAGGCTCAGGAAAAACGGAAGCTGCAATTCTCCCCCTTTTAAAATTTGTTAAAGATAGCGATCTTAAAGGAATTAAGATTCTATATGTAGCCCCTTTAAGAGCCCTTAACAGAGACCTTCTTTTGAGACTAGAAAAAATAGGAGAATCGATGGGCATTACCATTAAGGCAAGACACGGCGACACCCTTCAAAGTGAGAGAAGAAGGCAAAGCCTAAAACCACCTGACATATTAATCACAACTCCAGAAACTCTTCAAGCACTATTTACAGGAAAGAAGTTAAGAGAACATTTAAAATCTGTACTAGCCGTTGTAGTGGATGAAATCCATGAGGTAGCTGAAGATAAAAGAGGGATTCAACTAAGCCTTGCACTTGAAAGACTTGAACGATTAAAAAACTCTAAAATACAGAGGATCGGACTTTCTGCAACAGTTGGCTCTAAGGAGGAAGTTGCAAAGTTTTTGGTGGGAGATGGAAGAGACTATAAGATAATTCAATCAAAGGTAAAAAAAGAGTTTGACATTGAAGTTGAAACCCCTAAAATCATTGAAGAAGATTTAGTTGCCTCAGAAACTCTAAAGATATCTCCTTATGTTTATTCATCAATTAGAAGGATCAAAGAACTAATAGATGATCACAAAAGCATACTTCTTTTTGTAAACACCAGACAAATGGCCGAAACTCTCTCATCAAGATTTAATCTTATGGAAATGAGCTTTATTGACGTTCACCATTCTTCTCTCTCAAAAGAAACTAGAATCGATGTAGAAACTAGGTTTAAGAATGGAGAAATTAAAGGAATAGTTTGTACTTCAAGTATGGAGCTTGGCATAGATGTTGGGTCTGTTGACCTAGTTATCCAGTATGGAAGTCCCAGACAAGTTTCAAAACTATTACAAAGAGTAGGTAGAGCAGGACACAAAACATATCTAGTTTCTAAAGGAATAATATTGACTAGTGAGGAAGAGATATGTGAATCTGCAGTGATAGCAAAAAACGCATTAGATTACAGAATTGAAAGCTCAAAGATACCTGAAAAACCTCTTGATGTCTTGGCACATCAACTAATAGGATTATCGATGGAGGGCAATGAAGTTTCAATAGAGGAGGCTTATTCTTTAATCAAAAAATCTTATCCATATAGAAATTTAAACAAAGAAGAATTTTGGAGAGTTTTATATTTTTTAGAGGATATTAGACTAGTTTGGATAAACAATGGGGTAACATACAGAAGATCTAGGCAAGGTTTGCTCTACTACTATGAAAATTTATCAATGATCCCAGATACAAAACAGTATAGAGTCATTGAAGTAGGAACTGGATCTTCTTTAGGGGTGCTTGATGAGAACTTTATTGTTTCAAATATTGAAATTGGCGGTAACTTCATCGTACGTGGCAGAACCTGGAAGGTATTAAATATTGAAGAGGAAAAAATAGAGGTCACTGAAACTAGATCGGTTGGAGCTATACCTTCTTGGGAAGGTGAGCTAATTCCTGTCCCATTTTTCGTTTCAAGAGATGTCTTTGAGCTATTCAATAGTAATTCAAAGATAGAAAACCTTCCTTTGATAAATGAAACAAAAGAGGTTTTGTATGAGCTGCTTGATGAGCAATCAAAATACTTTTCATACTCTAAAGATTCCCTCATCATTGAAGATATTGGGGAGTTTGTAATACTTCATATCTTTAATGGCTCTAAAGCCAACGATACACTTGGCCGAGTTTTAACTTCTCTTTTGGCCCAGAGGTTTGGTGAATCAATAGGTATGAGGACAGATCCTTACCACATAATGATAAAGTTTCCTCCTGGAATAAGAGATGGTGGCAACCTAGTAAAAAACACACTCCTTGAACTTAATCAAGATCATATAATACCCATTCTTGACATAGTATTAAAAAACACCCCTCTTTTTGAGTGGAAAATGATTCAGATTGCAAAAAGATTTGGTGTGATAAGAGCAAACTCTGAGAAGTATTTGATGAAAAATATACTAAAGTTATATAGAAATACTCCTCTTTACGAAGAAACACTAAACGAGTTGTATCATGATAAGCTTGAAGTATTGCCTGTAAAGGAGTATGTTGGTGATTTAAAAAATGGAAAAGTTGATATTAAAGTTGTCAAAAACAGTGAGCCCTCTACCCTTATAAGATACCTTTTTGAGGGATCCTCATTTGAACTCTTGTATCCCAAAAGACCTGACAAAGAGATTATTAAATACTTGAAAAAAAGGCTTTTTGAAAAAAGGATCACTGTTTTATGTCTTCACTGTAGGGACTGGAGAACTACTCTTTCTGTAAATAGTTATGATCAACATCCAAAATGTCCTAAATGTGAGGCACGATATATAGGAATTCTAAGAAGACGTGAAGACCTAGAAATAGTTCGAAGAGGTTACAAGGAAAAACTTCAAGGCGAGGAAAAGAAGACTCTCAAAGAGATAAAAGATTCTGCTGATTTGATCCTTCCATATGGGAAAAAGGCTATATTAGTTTTAGCAGGAATTGGTATAGGTCCAAGAACAGCTAAGAGAATACTTGCAAAAGATAGAAAAGATGAAGAAGAGCTTTTCAAAGACATACTTGCTGCTGAAAGAGTCTATGCAAGAACTAAGATGTTTTGGCAATCAAATAAATAAAAGCTTCATAAGCTCTTCTAAAGTTTTGTTTGTCACCTTGCCATCTCTACCGCCAACTATTAAAACACTGTTTTCGTAAAACACATTTCTTATATATTCCCACTGGCCAAAAGACCTTGACCATACTACATTAGATACGCCTTTATCGTAGAGTTCTCTTATTATCATATTATTGTCTTCATTTCCAATTAGGATCAAATTCTTAGCTGCTTTATCATTTTCTGTAACCTCCACATCTATTTTTATAAGTGATGCAGGCTGAACTTTGATCAATGACTCATAAGACAAATGTAACTTTGGTTTTTCTTGGCTAACTTCGAGCTCTACTCCCTGATTTTCTTTGTAGCTTGGATCAAGTATATCAATTTTGAAGTATTCATTTGGCCCATATACAGTCTGTGGATCACAGCAAGACAGATCGATCTTATCACACAAAGCTACCTCGATTGTATCGTAGACACATTTTCTAAATCTTGGATTGGAATCATCTAAATCAAGAAAATCATCACATGTTCCAAACACTCCATCTTTTCCAGGATTTATAAATACGGGAATTTTAGGAGGCAGAGGGTCCCAGCCTAAAAGCTCTAACAAAGGTGCCAATATTTCAGTATTTATATAAGCCCCACACTCATCATCTGGCCCTGAAAATACAGGTATAAATTCTTCAATTTCTGAAACATTCCCATCCCCAGTAATATCGACTCCAAATGCAACAATACTTTCATTTTTATTTAATATAGATAGATTATAATTATTTGGTTTTGTGATATATGGCATACAACAAGAGGTCTCTTCAATTGCTCCATAATCTCTTAGATTGTAAACATCAAACTCTGCTAGATAGTTTTCGTTTGCGCCCTCAAATACCTTAATCCCATCTATATAAAAAACAGGTATGGCCCATATTGTTTCCTCTGATCCATCAATAATTCTAGTTCCTCTCTCATATATGAAGTAAGGATCATTTTGGTATTGTCTTGTAGGCACTGTTGTAAAAGAGCCGTAACCTCCTTTAGGATCACATAGGGATACACAGCTGCAACAACTTGAGCTGTTTGCATCCATGACCATTATAAACTCATCGCTCCATCCAGTAAAGTCTGAAACTCGTAGATACGCTTTATATTCACCTGAAAAATTTTCACCACTTCTGACTTTGAATTTGTCATCTTTAGATGTCGTCCCTGTTGTTGGGCTGTGTATATCTAGAAGTGTAACAGTATACCATCCAAAATTTCTAGTATCTCCAACTCTTAAGATGGTATTTGGAGAGTAACTAGGGCGCCCATAAATAAAGTATCTTATCTCATGATCATTAGAACTGTATACACCGTTATAGATTATTGGATAATCCCTTCCAAAAAATCTGATTTCATTGTAGATTATAGGTATATCAATCAAAGGTAGGTCACATCCAGCAAAAACTTGCCTATAAAATGGCATATGGATGTTTTTCACCCTATATTTAATATCTGAAACATTAAAATCGACACAATAATCTATGGGACAATCAATATCTGATAAGTTTATCATTATC
>PWMA01000135.1 GCA_003558335.1 Candidatus Methanofastidiosia archaeon
AATAAAAAAATTATTCTTTAACAACATAGGTATTGGCTATTTTGTCGTGCCATCCTTGCTTTTCTTTGTCGATTATAATCCATATGTAACCCAATAGTAAGACTGCACTAGAAATTATTGTACCAATAAATCTGACAATTGCTCCTCCGTAGCCTATTGGCATTCTTCCATCAGTTCCTATGACTTTAAGCTTTAAAGCCATCTTTCCAGGAGTTGCACCACGCGCACCTACGAAGTAGACCTCATATGCAATTCCAATAATCAGTAGTATGATGGTTCCCATAGGACTAAGATTGAAACCTGCGCTATACTGCATATCGTAGCCGTATGAATAGGTAACTCCAAATGGAATAGATAGAATCCCTCCAACTATACCAAGTATGATCCCATCAATTAAGTAGGCAATAAATCTTACTAAAAATCCTGCTCTCTGATGTGAAACCCAGTTTCCAGCACCGCCGAATCCGGGTTGTGGCCTTTGTGGCGTTGGAGCAACGGCTATGTTTTCTCCACAATTTTCACAAAACCTTGCACTTACTGGATTATCTTTTCCACATTTTCCGCAAAAAACCATTGTATCACCACATTCTATTAATACTTTATCTTTTAAAAGATTTTCTAATAATATTTCAAAATATCAATAAAATTAAAAAGAAAATTAATTTAATTCGTTATTTTCAGACTCTTCGTTTCCGTACCAAACAACTCTTTGTGGGAACGGAATCTGTATTCCTTCTTTTTCAAGGTTTGATTTAATTACCCACAAAAGTTCTTTTCTCGTTCCAAACCATTGTGTTTCAGGGGTCCAAGCCCTAACTAGTATATCCACAGAATTGTCACCAAGCTCATCTACAAATATATCAGGGGATGGATTTTTAAGGACAAAAGGATGATCTTCCATTATCTTTGCTATTATCTTTATGGCTTTATTTGCATCGTCGCTGTATCTTATCCCCACAGTATATTCAAGCCTTCTTGCAACATTAGCGCTAATGTTAATTATATTATTTGTAAATACTTTTTCATTAGGTATCCTTATGTAAAGTCCATCAAAGTTTCTCAAAATAGTTGACATAAGACCAATATCTTCAACAAAACCCCTAACCTCATCAATTTCAACCTTGCTTCCTATTTTTATAGGCCTTTCAACCATTAAAAGTAATCCTGATATTAAATTTCCCACTGTACTTTGACTTGCAAAACCCAATATTATACCTGTAATCCCTCCTGCTACCAATAACCCTGATGTGTCCATTCCGATTATTGGCAGTATCAAAATTACTGCCATTACTATTATTCCATAGTATGTAACTTTAAGTAAGACTCCTAAACTGTCTTTATCAAACTTGTCTTTTAGTGATCTTCTTAGAAATACAGAGATTCCTTTTGCCAATAATATGGAAAATACGAATATAGCAATTCCTAAAATATAAGGAAATATTCTATCTGTTTCAATATTTCCAAAAAACTTTATTACCTCTTCAAAAATGTCGCCGATGTTCAAAACCCTTCCTCCATGGTAAATCTTTTGAGGGTTACGGGAAGCTTTGCAACTGTATAAACTTCAAGAGATTTTTTCATCCCTTTTTGAATTCCTGAATCAACAAAATCTGTTTCAGCAATATTATCAGTTATTAGCTTCATATTTGCCTTTAAGGATACTAGTTTTTCATCGAAGTATATCTTCATACCATGTGAATCAAAAACACATTTTGTAATCTCTTCCCATCTATCTGTAGTATTAATTATTATTAATCTCATAATCCCTTCACTCAAAATATTTATTTCCTCAGGAATAGAAGTATAAATGGGACTTTTGTGGTATTTACATATAATACCACTTCCTGGGTCTCCGTATAATGTGAATTTCTGCATTGCAAGTGTAAAAACATCAAGAAGATCATAATTTTTATGACCAGAAATAAATATGCCTATATCCACTGGAAAAGTAATATAAATCTTTGATACGCCCTTTGGCTCGACAAAAACTGCTTTTTCAAAATCGATTAAAAGATAAGGAGTTACATCTTTAGGAGTTTTAAGAGGCTCAACAGGATTTATTATTATTCCACAATCTTCAGTTAACAATAATTTCTCTACCGAACTATCACAACAAGTTCTTTTATATTGGAGGTAATTATTCTCCTTTTCTATCGAAAGATTAATTCCTCCTTTTGATATTCTAAGAGGATTTAAAGGTGGTTTATAGTATCCGTACATATCTATCTTTCATTGCATCTTGTGTTTATGAGTTTTACTGCTTAAAAATACTAATCTTCTGTATCCATTAGATTTCCAAAAGTTGAAGAAATCAACTCAGTCAAAGCAGGATGTATACGAATTCCTTTAAAAAAAGCCCTTATGTCTAAATCATATTCCATAACATTTATTACTTCTTGTATTAGGATAGATGCAAAAGGACCAATTATATGAAATCCTAAAACTTTATTCGTTTCCTTGTCAATTATTGCCTTGGCAAACGATTCTTCTTCATGCATTGCTGTCCCTTTAGCAACATCATTGTATCTGGAAAATCCTATTAAGATATCATGATTCTTTTTAGCTTCACTTTCTTTCATACCGACTGAAGCGATTTCAGGGTAAGAAAAGACCGCATGAGGAACGGCATTGTATTTCATTGGTACCTTCTTTTCGTGAATGCTGTTGTGCCAAGCATATGCCGCTTCTTTATTGGCTGAGTGTCTAAACATAGATTTTCCTATGACATCTCCAAAAGCCCATATATTTTCTTTTGAAGTTTCTAGATACTCATTTGCCTTGATAAATCCTCTAGCATCTGTCTCTACACCTGTGTTTTCTATCTTTAGAATGTCAGAGTTCGGCTGCCTTCCACTGGCAACTAAGATTCTTTCTGCCGTTATTTCAAGATTTTCTCCAGTTTTTTTGTTTTTTCCTATAACTTTGACTAAATCTCCTTCTTTTAAGACTTCAATAACTTCAGTATCGGTATGTATAGTCATCCTTTTTGACATCTCATTTAGCAATAAATCAGAGATCTCTGGCTCCTCATTTGCAACCAGTCTTTGATTCCTTTGAACTATTGTTACCTTGCTTCCCATACCTGCTAAGAAATGTCCAAACTCACATGAAATGTAGCCCCCTCCCAATATTACTACGCTTTTTGGAAGCTTATTTAATTCGAGAATGCTCTCATTTGTTAGATAGTCTATACTTTCAATACCTTTTACACTAGGTATTAAGGGTCTTGCGCCTGCTGCAATGAATATTTTTTTTCCCTTAATCTTTTTCCCATCTATTTCCAGAGTATAATCATCTACAAAATGTCCAGTTCCTTCATAAAAATCAAGATTTTCCGCATGTTTGATTCCTTCTCGCATTCCTTCTCTATCTTTAGTAATAATAGTTCTCATTCTTTCCATGATTTCTTTAAAATTAATATTAGTTATTTCAGCTTCTACACCAAGTTTCTTTGAGCTTTCTATTTCAGCAACTCTATCTGCTGAGGCAATAAGTAATTTTGAAGGTATGCATCCTAGGTTTAAGCAAGTTCCTCCGAGAGGCCCTCTATCCACGACAGCAACTTTAACTCCACTTGAAAGGGCGTCACTTGCAACTCCAATACCTGCACCTGAGCCGATTACTAAAACATCATATTCTTTCATTCTTTCACCAAATTCAAATTAACTAATAATACATTTAAACATAGTGATTAATAAAGTTTTGTTTTAAAATAGAATATATCTATTTAAATGATAAAAGAGTACACAAATTGTTAAATTATAATCCTTTGAAAAAATGGTTGAGCTATGATGGATATATCAGATAGATATTTTCCTGGAATAATTGGCGATATTACAAAACTTCATGCAGATTATTACTCTAAAAATTGGAACTTTAGATTGTTTTTTGAGGCAAAAGTTGCAACAGAGTTATCTGAATTTTTAAATAGATTTGATAAGAATAGAGATTGTATATGGCTTTTACAAATAAATGAAAAAGTTGTAGGATCGATAATAATCGATGGAATTAAATCGAAAGAGTTGGGTGCAAGGTTGAGGTGGTTTATAATAGATTCTGATTATCAAGGTAAAGGAAATGGGAATCTACTAATGGAGAAAGCTATTATCTTTTGTAAAGAAAAAAACTATGAAAGATTATATCTCTTGACATTTGAGGGATTAGACGCTGCAAGACACCTATATGAAAAACATGGATTTAAAATATCCAAAGAGTGTGAAAATACACAATGGGGCAAAAATCTTAAAGAACAGATGTTTGAACTTTTCTTATATTAATTAGCCTTTAGGAGATATTTTCTTTTCTATAATTGTAAATGAAAGGTCAATAAATATGGCTATTCCTATTGCAGGTAAAGATCCTGCTAATATAATCCTTGTATTTAGACTTGCTAGACCTAAAAAAACTAGAGAGCCAAGACCTCCACTACCTATAATAGCAGTTATGACGGCAACACTATTTGCAAGTATTGCTGCAAATTTTATACCTGCAAACATAGAAGGATATGAATTTGGCAAACGTATCTTTTTAATAATCTGCCATCTAGTAAGACCAATACCTTCAGCTGCATCAATAAGAGATTTATCAACATCTGATAACCCTATGTAAGTATTTTTAACAATAGGAAGAAGAGCCCTTAACATTATTGCAATAATTGCTGGGGTAAATCCTATTCCAAGAAGAGGAACTACGATTGCAACAACGGCAAAACTTGGGACTGCCTGAACTAAATTTGCCAATATAATTATCGAAGAAGAAATTTTTTTGCTGTAAATTGAAAGAATAGCAAGAGGTATACCAACAACTATGCTCGCTATAAGCGATGCATATGTTAAAATTAAATGCTGAAATGTAGCTGTAAAAATAATTCC
>PWMA01000061.1 GCA_003558335.1 Candidatus Methanofastidiosia archaeon
ATTGTATTTGGACCAGTTTCTTTTCATGAACAGTTAGGGTTGGCAAAAGGTTTAAGCTTTGCGGTTGAATTATGCAACAAAGCAGTTTTTTATAAAACTAAAGATAATATTTCATTTCAAGAGAGTTTTCAGTGAATCCGCATGCTTTGTAGAATTTTTTTGTCATTGGGTCGCCCCCTTCGATTGATACTGTTATATATTTACATTTGATTCTCTTGCCATAATTTATTGAGGCTTCTAAGAGTCCAGCGCCAACACCTTTTCCCTTATATTCATCCTTGATTACAATGTCTTCAATATGGCATACATTATACCCGTAAAATAATATTGGTTTTACAAAGAGAGACAAAAACCCACAGATTTCAACGCTGTCTAATAAATTCTCTTCAGCTATGAATATTTTTATATTAGGATTTTTAATATACTCAGTAAGTATCTTGTTAAAGTTAGAAATCTCGTCTGGAGACTTTAAAGGCACATTGTGCAAACTATCAATAAGATCATATATATTATATCTATCCCTAAAAGAAGCTTCCCTTACCCTCAATAAATTCACCTTATCAAATTTATAACGTAAAGTATATAAAATTAATTTATAATTGTTGGTTTCATTTAAATATTAACCTGTTTATTTGACCCATTTTTTTTATTATGATTTATCATTCGTAATTTAGCTTGAGACATCATAGGTCTCAATTTGGGCAAATTATAAGAAGCTATTATCCCTCCAATAATTATAACAAGCCAAAATGAAATTATTCTATCTAAAATTGTAACTGTAAGGGCAACGTTTGTTCCCACCCTCAAGTAAGAATATAAAACAGTCATTGTTACCTCTATAATGCCAAGCCCGCCAGGTAACAAAGGAAGCAAGCCCACTAAAAGAGTTACTGTAGAAACTAAGGCAACAAGCAAGGGATTCAAAGATATTCCAAGAGCTAAAAAGACAAAATAAGTCCTAAGTATCCAAAATGTCCATACAAATATTGAAGCCCCTATTGATTTAAATAAAGTCTTCCTGTTTTTTAGAATTGATTGGAATTGAGAGTGAAAGTTTTCAACCATAGATAGTGCCAAATTTTCATATTTTGCAATTCTATCAGAGAATCTGCCCACAAAACTTAAAATTTTGAAAACGAATTTTTCGCCAGCCTTTTTATTGAAACAGATGTATGTTGCTATTAACAGTAGAAGTATATAAATAATAACTACAAAGGACAATATAGAAGTTATTGCCCAGCCCACATTATAAAATATATTAATATAAAGTATGGAGGATATCGCAAGAACAAAAAAAGGAAGTGCTTCCACAAATCTATCTGCTGTAACTGTAGCAAAAACGCTTTCAACGGGGCTAATTTTTTCTTCATGGGATATAAGGTAAGCTTTCATAGGTTCACCACCTGTTTTAGCACTAGGCGTAATATTATTGAAAAAAATGCCCACCATTGTAGCGACAAATACATTTTTTATAGATACATTTTCCTTTAAGGATTCAAGAAGAATTTTCCACTTGTAAGCTTCAAAAAATAAATGTAAAAACTGAAATACAACTGCAATGAATAGATAGGTTGGATCAGAATTTTTTAGTAAACTAATAAATTCATTATAACCTACAAAATGAATAAAAATTATTATTAAGAGTAAGCCTGTTATAAAGGGTATGATAGTTTTATACTTTACCATCTTTAGATCCCTCAAGTTTTATCATTTTATCTACTTGAGATAAGAGTTTGTCGACAAAAGAGTTTTTAGTTTCGATTTCTTTTCCTAAAAGATAATACTTAATGAATACTATTACAATCCCAAGAATTATTGGGCCTGCAACTATCCCTATGGGACCAAAGGCCAAAAGCCCCCCGAAGAATCCAAATAGGAAGACCATAGGATGTATTTTTGCATATTTTCCTGCAAGTTTTGGCCTTACATAAAGTTCAGAGGTCAAAGAAACAAATATGAATCCAACTATAAAAATTAAAATTCCAGTCATTAACTGGCCGTTCATAATAAAAAATATGGCAATTGCTGAAAATAGCATCCAAGGACCAATTATTGGTACAAAATCGATGACACCTGCAAGAATAGCAAGAAATTCAGGATAGGGCACTTGGAAAAGCAAAAAAATAACATAACTTACAGCCGCAGTATATATCGCTTTTAGAACATTTACAAGTATAATACTTTCAAAAACAATGTCAATTCCTTGAAGAATAGACGATATAGTCTTTTTTTTATTTTCAGGTATTAATGCTACAAATGTCCCTGTTACATTAGTCCCTTCTTTTATGAGGTATAGTGCAAGAATTGCTGCAAGCAATAGTTTCATTGCATATTCGGGAATGTGAAGTGTAAAATCAAGAAGTTGCTCAGAAATATAGTAAAGAAATTGATTTAACTGTGCAATTAAGACATTTGTAATTCTATCAAGATCTTGAGAATACTCTATATTGTATTGACTAAGGGAAGAGATTATTATATCCTTTAAATAACTATCAAGATCACTTATTATTATAAGTAGTCTCTGAAAAACTCTCTCTTTTATAACATAGTTTACTGTTGCATTGGCTAGATGAAAAAGTATCATAAATGCAGGGATGATGACCACAATTACAGAAATTATGGCTGCGTATGTTTTATTTACATAATTTAGAAGTATGGAATTTACTGGCCTCATAAGATAAGCAAGAAAAAATGCTACAATAATTGCATCTATAAGTGGCAAAAGGGTTAGAGATGCAAGAATAACAAATATTACAAATATAGTTGTAATTGTTGCCCTGTACTCAGTTTCATTCATAACATCGACTCTTTTAAATAATAATAAATTAAAGGTATATAAATTTAAAGGGTAAAAAGATCTTGATTTTCTACTATTGCGTCAGCAATTCTAACTGATACTTTATCATCCCATAAAGGAGGTTTAGGATATTTTTTTCTTCTATTAGGTAATCCTTTAATGGCCTGGGCAATCTTCAAAGTGTCAGTTCCAACAAGTATATTTGCGCCGTTTTTTAATGTCACGATTCTTTCAGTATTGTTTCTTAGAGTTATGCAAGGTATATCTAGCATTAAAGCTTCTTCTTGTATTCCGCCAGAATCAGTCATGATAAAACTAGAATTTAACATAAGTTGTAAAAAGTCAAGATAACCTAGTGGCTCGATAATTTTAATATTTGGCCCAATTTTTTCAAAATATCCTTTTTCTTCCAATGTTTTTTTTGTTCTAGGATGAATAGGAACTATTATATTATGATCTGATTTTTTTAATAATTCAAATATTTTAATAATTTTTTCTGATTCAGATGTATTTTCTGCCCTGTGAATAGTCATTAATCCATAAGCTTTAGACTCTAAAGATAGCTGACTTAAGATATTTGATTTTTTTGATTTTTCAAGATGCGATAAAAGAGTTTCAACCATTACATTTCCAACTAGAAAAATTCTTTTTTTATCAATGCCTTCTGATATAAGATTTTTTACTGAGTCTTCAGTAGGTGCAAATAAAAACTGAGATATTCTGTCAACTAAGATCCTATTTATTTCTTCTGGCATTTTCATATCAAAAGATCTGTAACCGGATTCTACATGTGCTACTGGAATCTGCATTTTAATTGAAGATATTGCACCCGCCAATGTAGAGTTTACATCTCCAACGACAACTGTCAAATCTGGTTTTTCCTCGCTTAACACTTCTTCTATTTTAGACATCATTGCCCCTGTTTGGATTCCATGTGTTCCAGAACCTACTCCTAAAAAAAGATCAGGTATTGGGAGTCCTAAGTCTTCAAAAAAAATTCTGCTCATATTTTCATCATAATGTTGGCCTGTGTGAACAAGAACTTGATCTATTTTTCTTTTTTTAAACTCCTCATAAATGGGTTTTATTTTCATAAAGTTAGGTCTTGCACCCACTATTGAGAGTATTTTCATATAACACAGTTGAGTAACGTGCTTTTAAAAGTTTTGATTTGACGTTTTCATAATATGAAACGGTTTAGACATTATTTCATCTAAACTTTTATATATTGTTTCATCTTTATTTGTATTTGTAATAAATTGTAAATAAAATATCATAAGGAGGTATAATATGGATAATGGTAACGGATTAAAAATATTATCTGCATTTCTTGCAGTGCTTTTATTAGTATCAGTAATGGGGAATCTCTTTTTCTTATATCGTTCAATTTCAGACACAACGCAAGATGCCCAATATAATGCTTTGCTTACGGAGAAGATGGGTCTTGAAAATAAGATAGTCTTGTTAGAATCACAACTAGATACTAAAAATAGGAAAATATCAGATCTTGAATCAGAAGTTAGATCACTTAAATCTCAATACGATGCAGCCCAGAGAAACATTACCTTGAATCAAAGAGTAATTGATAATTATAAAATTAGAGTAGAATCTTTAGAAGAAAGGCTTGATAACTGTGAAACAAAAACTCTAAAATCTTACATATCATACTGCTCATGTGGATACTATAGATACCACTGCACACCACAGTCATACTGTTATTATCAATGGTACTGCCCATCTTCATGTTCATGCTGCTATGGATGCACAGTTTGCTAAAGTAGTTTTGAGGAAGAATCTTATGAGTCCAAAAATCCAATGGAGACTCTAAGTCCTTCCTCAAACTTTTTTCCTTTTTTATTCTATATATGTCTTTCGTTGTTTTTTGCTTTGTTGAATAATTCGACCGTAAAGCTTAAACCTTTTGCTAACCCTAACTGTTCATGAAAAGAAACTGGCCCATATACAATGA
>PWMA01000100.1 GCA_003558335.1 Candidatus Methanofastidiosia archaeon
GAAAGAGATAATTTTTTATATATATTAATTTCTTTTCCATGAGGTGCTGTTTTGTCTTCGAAATTAATACGTACTACAGAGTCTTTGTGTCCAAAATGCCTAAAAAAAATAGATGCAGATGTCAAAGAGATAAATGGGCAAATTTTGATGGAAAAAAGTTGCGAAGAGCACGGCTTTTTTTCAGAAGTTTTATCAGAGGATGCAGAGTATTACAAAAGGCTTGACAGACTTGATCAGGTTGCTGAAAATCACATTGGGAAACCAAAGGATAGAGTCAAAGGATGTCCCTATGATTGTGGATTGTGTGAAGACCACAAAACCCCTTCAATTTTTGTTAACGTTGATCTAACAAACAGATGCAATATGTATTGCCCCGTATGTTTTGCAAGTGCAAACGCAACTAAAAGACTTTACGAACCTTCTTTTGAAGATTTAAAAAAAATGCTTGAAAATATGGCTTCAATAAAACCAAATCCTCCCTTTGCAATACAGTTTTCCGGTGGAGAGCCTACATTGAGGGAAGATCTACCTCAATTAATTGAACTAGCAAAAAATTTGGGAATTTTACAGATTCAAATTGCAACAAATGGAAAAAGATTTGCCAATGACCCTGAATATATAAAAAAGATCATTGATGCTGGGATCAATACATATTATCTACAGTTTGATGGATTGAATCCCTCTTCATATGAAAAATTCCGAGGATACGATACATTCCCAGAAAAGAAAAAGGCTATAGAGAACTTAAGAATGCTTGGAGAAACTAGCGTTGTCCTTGTTCCAACAGTTTCAAAGGGAGTCAATGAGGGGGAACTTGGAGATATAATATACTTTGGTAGAGATAATTTTGATGTTGTTAGAGGAATCAACTTTCAACCCCTCTCATTTTCCGGACGTACTAAAACTGAAGAAATAAAAAAACATAGGATCACTATAACAGATTTGGTAAAACTAATTGAAGATCAGACCCAAGGAGAAATAGCAAAAGAGGATTTTTATCCCATACCTTTTGTAGTCCCTATATCAAACTTTATTGAATCCTTTAAAGATTTGAGTATTTCCCACTTCACAGTTCACCCTCAATGCGGTGTTGCAACTTATGTTTTTATAGAAAATGGCAAACTAACGCCTATAAGCAGATTTGTGGATGTTGAAGGATTTTTTGAATATCTTAAAGAGAAAAGCGAAGTGGTAAGTTGCAACGGAATAATAAGAAAAGGCATTGAGATGTCTAAAATCTTAAAGGATATGAATTTATTTGTTGACAAAGAAAATATGCCTGAGGGCATTAATCTCATAGATATAACTAAAGGCATACTAGATGGTGGAGGAAAAGATTATCTTGCAAAGCTACATCGAAAAACACTTTTCATAGGTAGCATGCACTTTATGGACCCTTTCAATTTTGACCTAGAGAGAGTAAAAAGATGTGCAATCCACTATGCCCTAACCGATGACTCTTTTATACCATTTTGCAGTTACAACTCAATTCATAGAGAAGAGGTAGAAAAAAGAACAACTACGCCAATTAACGAATAATATTTCACCGAAAGATATTTATTAGATTTTTTATTCTTGGGGTTGGTGAGTCTATGAAAAGAGAAGGTATTGGATTGGCCCTGGCATTTTTACTTACAATTTCTATGTTTTCAGGGTGTATATCACAAATAGAAGATGAAAATGGCGTAGACATTACAGATCCTACAGACCCAACAGGTACTAAGGACCCAAAGGAGCCTGAAGAGACTGTTTCATATCTTAAGGCAAAAATTAATATTTCTCAGCCATATAATATTTCAGATATGAACTCTTCTAGACAGAAAGTAGAAGTCATTAGAGATAGCGGCATAAGAATGGAAGCTATAGTTACGCTCTATAGAAAATCCTATGAAATAGACGATACTGTTAAAGTGCCTATTGTAGAAACTGAAGAAGATGCTATAAAGATACTTGAAAGTCTTCCAGATGAAGCTTTGTTATACCTTCAAGGATATGAATTAGATGAGGATTTGTGGGGAACTGAAACAGTTCACTGGAATTCCCATATGAGAAATCTTGCATTTGCATTCGCTAAAGAAGGCGCAAATTACAATCTATATGAAACTATGATTATAGTAATGAATGAGCAGAGGAAAAATGTAACTATAGACGAAAGTCAGTATTTAAGAGAGGGTTACGAAAATTGGTGGATACAGGATGCAACAAACACATTTTATTCAGGGAAAGCTTTGGGGCAAGGGCCATATGTAACGCTTTATGCATCATTGATGAGGTCGATAATGGTTCCTACAAAAATTGTTTACGGACTTTACTATGATTTAGAAAAAGGTGGAGTTTGGAGACCTTACGCTTGGAACGAAGTATACTTCAACGGAGAGTGGATACCAATAGATCCCTACAGAGGCATTATTGGAAATCTTTCAAGAAATTATCTAGCTCTATACGAAACAGTTGATCTATTGGATCTTCAGGATGATTTTGCCTGTTACAGAAGCCATTATGAAGGAAGAGGTTGCAAACCTTTTGAAGTAGAAATCATTGAAACAGGTACAGTTCTAAAAAGTGAATTAAACAATTAAATTTTTTAATTTAAATATTTCTTTATTACATCAACAATTTTTTTTGAAAGTTTTTCTTTTTCCTCTAAAGGAAGATGATGTATCTTTTTTGATTTATCAATTATAAAGAGCTCATTTGTCTTAGTTTCAAATCCTCTCATCTTTTTTCCAACATCGTTTGCAACAATTAAATCCATATCAAACTTTTGAAGTCTATCGTATGCTTTTCTTAAAAGTTCATCCTCTGAAACATCATGCTCAGCCTTAAATCCAACAATGAATGATTTTGAAACTTTTGAGAACTCCTCTATTATTTTTTTGTGTGGCCTTAATGTTATGTTGAATGATTTGCTTGATGGAGTTTTACCTGTCAAAGAGTTATCAACATAGAAATCAGATGTTGCTGCTGCAAATATGGCTATATCAGAATCTTTATGAGAAATTACAGCTCTTAACATCTCATCATATGTTTTCACATTCTCTGTTTTAACGGTAGATTTTAGAGAAGTTGGCCCTAAAACTAGAGTAACATCTGCACCTCTCAACTCAAACTCCTCTGCTATTTTTATTCCCATAAGTCCACTGCTTTTATTTGTGATATATCTCACATCATCGATTTTTTCAATTGTAGGGCCTGCTGTAACTAAGACCTTTTTTCCTTCAAAATCTTTAGGGCTTAATTTTTTTAGGACTTCATTTACAATATCATCGATTTCTGGAAGCTTTGCCTTGTTCTCTTGAATCTTTGGAGTGAGAAATTCAACTCCATGTTTTTCCAATTTTTCAATGTTTTCAGTTATGATTGGATTTTTATACATTGAAATATGCATTGCAGGAACTATCATAATTGGAATTTTTCCAAACCCTGTTGAAACAACCGTTGTAACAGGGGTATCATCAATTCCACAAGCGATTTTAGAGATTGTATTTGCTGTTGAAGGTGCTATCAATATTAGATGACATTTTCTATCATGTTCGCCAGCATAAGAAACGTGCTCAGTCTTTCCAGTAATCTCATCAACAACAGGATTTCCCGTTCCAAACTCAAGAGCGTAAGGATGAATAATCTTTTTTGCATCTCTACTCATAACGGCATATACCTCTGCTCCGTGTCTCATCAACTCTCTAGAAAGTTTTACTGACTCAACAGCAGCTATACTGCCTGTAATCCCTAAGACTATCCCTTTTCCCTCTAACTTGTTAGATTTGCTTCCTTTTATCGATTTTCTATGCATCATCATATAAATAGCCTAAATCTTTATAAAAATTGCCATTGTCTGGATTAAACAGGTGCAAAAAATGAATGACAATTTATTGGTATATGATACAAAATATGGATCTACCGAGATAATAGCAGGATGGATATCTGAAGAGATGAAAGATATTGATGTTAAAAAACCAGAAGAGGTAGAATCTATTGGGCAATATTCGCTGATAGTAATAGGATCTCCTAATTACGATGATAATCCTATGAAAAGTATAAGTGAATTTATAGAAAGATTTGACCAGGAACTAAAACAGAAAAAGATTGCAATTTTTGTAGTATGCAATGATGTTGAAGAGTCTGAATACCGGGGAAAGCAAATTGGCGGAAAGTTCAATCTTGATATTCTAAAGAAAGATCTTCCAACAGAAAATATAGTTTTAGAGGAAGTTTTAGGAGGAGTTTTTAATCCTAAGATACTCAATGAAGAAGATCAGAATAGAATAGTCAATTTCTTTAGTGAGATTGGAAAATCTATAAAGAAAGAAGACTTACTCTTTATGCCTACAGTTAATAAACTTGATAGACTGCAATGTAAAAATTTTGTTGAAAGGCTAAAAAAAGTCTAAAGGCCCATTATGTACAGTGCTGAATATTACATACCATCCCATATAACTGGGTTTTTTGTGCCATTCTTTAGTGATGACTTTTTAAAGGCTGGCTCTACAGGTGCAGGAGTCTCACTTTCTTTAGGCACTAGAACAAAAATCGAGGTAAGAGAAGGGGATGACTCAGTCGAAGTATATGTTAATGGAAATAAAACTATAGAAAACACAAACTCAGTATCTTTTAACTGTATTAATTTAATAAAGGAAAGATATCCAAAGTATTTCGTAAACAAAAGCATTTTGATAGAGCATTATAGTGACGTTCCTGTTGAATCAGGTTTTGGCGCTTCTGCATCGGCAGCCCTAGGTA
>PWMA01000181.1 GCA_003558335.1 Candidatus Methanofastidiosia archaeon
GGTGCACCAGAGTGGGGTGGCCTTACAACAACTCAAGCTTCAGGGCGGGGAGTTGAGACTTTGGTTGACAATGTTTCGTTCTCAGGCTCCGCTCTTGCAGAAGCAGAGTGGACGGATCATCGCCTGATGTATGTGACGCCGGAACTAAAGGATGATCTTCATATCTCCGGTGTACCGAGCGTGACCATCAAACTGGCGAGCAGTAAGGAAGCTGCGAATCTATCCGTTTGGCTGGTTTCACTGCCATGGGCTGAAGAAAAAAATACCCTCATTACAGATAATATTATTACCCCTTTGTAACTTCCAACTGCAACGCCTCCATAGATAAAAGTTATCGAGGTTAAAAAGGAAACAAGAACATTTCCAGAAACTGGCTTCCTCTTAAAAGTCATCGCATATAGATACATCAAACCACAAGCAAAAACACATATTGAAAAAGCCAATAGATTTACCATAAATGAAAGCACACAGGCCAAAACAAAAAACATAATCGAAAGAGTATAAGCGGTCTTTAGGCTCATTGCTCCACGAGGCAAAACTCTTTTTGGAGCATTTATCTTGTCTATCTCGTAGTCAAAGTAGTCGTTTATGACATTGCCTCCAGCACAGGCAAAGACTGCAACAAAAAATACCAAGATAATCTTATAAATGTCTGAAAATCCCCCTCCTGCAACAATAGCGCCTATCAAAACTGCAACACCTGAAAATAGCGCGTTTGAAGGCCTTGTTATTTCAACAAACTGATTTATTGCCATATGCTCCTCTCAATACTTTCAAGCTCTTCTTTTGTTCCTGTAGTTACCGGATAGTTTGGGGTAAATGGACATTTAGGCTCCTTTTCCTTTGATATTTCATAGGTTCCAATCTTTCTTGCCATTTCAACTATCTCGTTTTTATCATAAGTTAAAACAGGCCTTAAAACAGGTACTTTAACAGATGAATCAAGCAGTATAAGATTTTTTAATGTTTGAGATGCAACCTGCCCTAAATTTTCTCCTGTAACTATTGCAAGATATTCCTTTTCTTGGCACAACTTTTCAGCCTCTTTTAAGAACCTCTTCTTACAAAAGATACATACCCATTTATCTTTTCCCTTTTCACATAACTTCTTTTTTGTTTCAGAAAGATAAGGAACTCCATCAACTACATACTCCTTTATCTCATAACCATAAGAAAACTTTTCAAGCATTTTTTTTATTTTAAGATACTTTTGATATCCCTCTTCTGTTATCTTAAAATGCATGAGATCTACTTTGCAGCCTCTTCTCATAAGTAGCCAAGCTGCGACAGGTGAATCAATGCCGCTTGATACAAGGCATATAGCTTCCCCTTGAACCCCTATAGGAAGGCCTCCATAAGCTTCCACCCTCTCAGTAAAAAGGTATGCATAGTCATCAAGAAACTCTATTCCCATCTCAAAGTCATACTCTGTAAGACTTACCTCTAGTTCAAGAGTATCTTTTAGGTATGCCCCTAGCTCTTCATTTACTTTGTTTGAGGTCATGGAAAACTCTTTTGTGATTCTTCTGGAGCTTACCCTAAATTTTTTACCCTTTCCTCTTGATAACTCCAAAGACTTTTCTTTGATTGTTTCAAACTCTGCTTCAATCTTTATTGCAGGAGAAAGGGAAGCTAGTCCGAAAACATTCTTTAGAGCATCAGAAGCCTTAACAGTGTCATCTGTATAAACAATAAATCTTCCAAGGGTAACTTTAATGGACGAGTAGGGTATACTATTTTTTTCAAGACAATCCTTCATGTTATTTAAGAGTATCTTGTTCCACCATTTTCTTGTTTGATCGGATTTTAAGGCTATTTCCCCGTATCTAACAAGGACGCAGCCTTCCAACTAATCTCCTCCAATCTCAAGAAAGCTTTCGGCAACGTATTTCACCTGATCCCAGGAAAGCCCGTATGTTGATATCTTAAATCTTTTAGTTCTTCCAGGCTTCATTCCAATTATACCTCTATCCTTTAGTTCGTAGTAAAGAAAGTACCCTTTTTTCTTGTGCCCTCTTGCAATTTTATCATACACAGGTGTATCAATTTTTATCAAGTCGTGATTTTTAGGCGATTCTCCCAAGGGATTTATATCGATTTTTGTAAGCTCTTCTACTAGGTATCTAGCCTTTTTGACCTCTTCGTCCCATCTTTTTACTCTCTCTTTAACATATGGAAATGACGCCATCATGGCCATAAGAGATGAGCCTCTACTAGAGCAGCCGAGAATCTCTATGGGCTTTGACTTCCAGTTAGTTCCCCCTTTGAAAATCTTTTCTTCCCACTCTTCACTTATCGCAAGTATTCCTATGTTTCCGCCGCCAGAGGCCCATGATTTGTGGCCAGAGCATGCAATGAAATCAGCACCTAGCTTTTTTCCTTTTATTTCCATTCTTCCTGATGAGTAAGCTGTATTTAGTAAAAATGGAACAGAATAATCTTTACAAATCTTTCCAACTTGCTTTGGATCAACTAAATTTCCGTATTCTCCGTCAACATGTGTCAATAAAACTAGATCAGGGTAACTTCCAGTCTCTTTTTTAATATCTTCTATTTTTTCTGCATAGTCTAAAGGATTGACTTTGTATTCTGGCTCTCCATTGTTGGGAACTTTGTATACCTTTAATCCAGCTCTCTCAGCAGAAATTTCAGAGCTATAGTGCATGTTAGCATCACACAGTATACTTCCACCTTTAGAAATCGCATGCATTACACCATATTTTGCCTCTCTGCAGCCATTTGTTGGCAAGGCGTAATCCATCCCTAGAAAGTCAGAGACGTCAATTAAAAAACCAGCAATATCAGGCTCTGTCGTAATATGTAGGGCTCCCTTACACCAGTCACAGATTGAATAACCGTCTATATATGATATTATTGCTTTTCTTGCATCAGGGGTAGTCCTTCCTCCTGTCTGAAGTGGATTTAAATTGATAAAAGACTCTTCTCTATCTCTTAACTGATAATTTCCAATGTTCATTTGGCCACCTTATCAGAGATATAATCACAGTTATTTTTTATACCATCAATAATTTCTAAGACCTTTTCCTTTTCTTCTTCGTTTAATTTGTGAAAAGGGGCTGTTTTTCTCCAGATCTCTCTTAGATCCTCTATTAAAAATGCCATTTCAAAGGTTTTTTCTACAACTTCTTCCATATAAAGCGATTATATTATTTTTATATAAGCATTTCCTCTTTTATTATGTATGAAAAGGGATTTCAATAGAAATCTTTAAAATAAATTAAAGTTTTTTTTGTAATAGTGATTATGATGGTTGCAGAAAGAGTAAAACTTGTAGTTCCCTCAAAGATTAGGGAGCTCTCGGAAAGAGCAAGTAAAATTGAAAATGTAATAAGTCTTGGAATAGGCGAGCCTGATTTTGATACCCCTGTTCACATAAAGGAAGCTGCTAAAAAAGCGCTTGACCATGGCAATACACACTATACAGAAAATCAAGGGATGTTTAAGGTTAGAAAAGCAATATCTGAAAGGTATGCTAACCTTTTTTCTTGTGATGTACACCCTCAAAATGTTCTTTTAACAGCAGGAGCCTATGAGGCGGTCTACCTTGCATTTATGGCACTCTTAAATAAAGGCGATGAGGTCTTAATTCCAGACCCTACATTCCTCTGTTATGAAAACGATGCTTATATGTCTGAATCTGTTCCTGTGAGATTCCCCTTATTTGAGGAGGATAGCTTTAGGCCCTCTCAAGATGAGATACTTGAAAGAATAACTCAAAAGACAAGGATGCTTGTCTTAAACTACCCTTCAAATCCAACTGGGGCCGTACTTGAAAAACAAGACTATAAGATGATTTCAGATATATGTGAGGATCACAATCTTTATTTGCTCGCTGATGATACTTATGAAGATATAGTGTTTGACGGATACAAACCTGAATGCTTTTTGAATCATTACGAAAAAACAATTATAACAAACTCTCTCTCTAAAAACTATGCAATGACCGGTTGGAGGGTAGGATTTGTCGTAACTGAAAAGGAGATGCTGACCCCGATGCTAAGAATACACCAGTATGCTGTTGCATGCTTGAATACTCCAGCCCTTGAAGGAGCATACACAGCCCTTACATCCTCTCAACAATGTGTATCTGATATGGTAAAAGAGTATGAGCGAAGGAGAAATCTAATTGTAAATGGATTAAACAATCTTCCTAACATCTCATGCATTAATCCCAAAGGAACATTTTACTGTTTTGCAAACATCACTGAAACAGGAATGACATCAAGAGAGTTTTCAGATTTCATACTTGACAATGCCAAGGTTGTAGTTGTCCCAGGCGATGCTTTTGGGGATAGAGGCGAAGGCTTTGTAAGATGCTCATTTGCAACAGATTATAAAAAGATCGAAGAAGGACTTGAGAGAATGAAAAAAGCACTAGAGTCTATTTGATTTTTGGGCAAGCTTTTTATATAATCGATCTAATGTGAGTTAGACTAGGCCGGGAGTTTAGGCGTTTCCTGTAACCTCAAGTCGTCTTAAGAGGGGCCGAAGCCTGGAAAGCGGCAGGGTACTTACATGGTGGAGTTCCTACGATGTTGACGCCCTGTCCTACAGGATTGGCGGAGGAGTAGTCCATTTTGGAAGAGATGGATAAATCCCTTACCTTCTAAACCCCGTCAGGCCCGGAAGGGAGCAACGGTAGGGAGGACGTTCAATGCTTGTAGGGTAGCAGGGTCGAGTACGGGGAATTCCCTCCCTTGTAGGCTA
>PWMA01000024.1 GCA_003558335.1 Candidatus Methanofastidiosia archaeon
AATCACCTCTTGCAACCATTATTCCTCCGGAATGTTCAATTAGATCGGCTATGTTTTTTATTGCAAAACTTGATTCTACTTTGGATATTATCCATTGTTTTCCATCTTCTTCTCTTATTATCTCTCTTGCCTTCAATATATCTTCTTTAGTTGATGTAAAAGAAAGAGCTATAAAATCAACTTCATTTTTTATTCCAAACTTAATATCAGCTATGTCATTTTTAGTAATCGCTGATGGACAATAGTTATTTCCAGGTATATTTACGCTTACTTTTTGTCTGAGATGCCCTTCATTTAGAGCTTCTAAATGAATATTTTTACCATCAATTTTTAATACAGAAAAAATAAGTGTCCCATCGTCAACTAATACTCTATCTTTTGGTTTTAATAAGTTAGATATATCATTTTGTAAAGGTATTACACCTTCTGCTTTGTTAACAGATATGACGTATTCCTTTTCTGCGATAATATTTATGGTGTTTTCAAATTCGCCAACTCTAATGTCTGGCCCTTTTGTATCTAAAAGTATGCCGATTTTTTTATTGATATCATCTGATACCTCTTTTATAGTATTAATAACTTCAAGGTGGTCAGAATGTTTTCCATGAGAAAAATTTAGTCTTGCTACATCCATCCCTGAATTGACAAGTTTCTTTATCATCTCATAATTAGAAACGCTTGGCCCTATCGTGCATATTATTTTTGTTTTCTTCATCGAACTCAGAATTCCTCCCATGCAATGTCAAATTCTATTTCTAGATTCATTATTCTATCAATAACAGATTTCAGCGTCATATCTTTTGACCCATCAGAAATATTCATCAAAAATCCGAGATTTCCTTTATTTATAAGAACTGGTGTTACTTTATCAATATCTATATTTTTTCCAAGTATGTCTTTTTCAGGAAAACTATCGGGATCAATCTTAATAGTTGTTACCAATATAGAATCTTTATCAAAGTTTATATTTTTAGTTTTTTGTTTTAGGCTTTTTTCAATTTCTGCTATAGATATATTCCTGTGATCTCTACAATAGTGGACAGAGTATGCAGAATAGATATTACTACCTTCAGTTTTTTCTAAAAAACTAATACTACTGTTACCAATATCAGACCCCTTGTGATCAGGGAAACTACAATTTTTGACTTCAAGAGGATCAATAGATAACACTTTCATTATGCCTAAAATATCTTTTGCTTTATTAGACATTAAATGTTCCATTTGTCACACCTAGTGAATAATTACTAGATTAGTATAAAAGATTCACTATTTTCAATTGACGAATGGATTATCGTTACATTTATAAGTTAATCCAAAATATATGGTCTGAATTAATTATGAAGCGGGGGTTGCCGAGCTTGGTCAAAGGTGCAGGGCTTAGGACCCTGTCGCGTAGGCGTTCCTGGGTTCAAATCCCAGCCCCCGCACTATCTTATAACATTAGTGCATAAATACTCTTCTTTTTTAATTAAAAATCTTTGAGAAAACTTTATATAGTTAAAATACTTAGAAATAATGTCAATAAAGATAAAAAATAAGTATAAGGAGGTAAGAGTATGAATTATGCAGCCTATGTCAACAACCTTATAGAAATGGCAATAGCTTTTCTCCCAAAAATTGTCAGTGCCATTATAATCTTATTTATAGGTTGGATTGTTGGTAGAATTTTAGGCAAATATATCTCTAAAGTTCTAGATAAGATTGGATTGGACGATCTACTCCTCAAAACAGCTTTTGGACAAACTATTGAAAAATCTAGCATCACCGTTGTAAAGTTTTTTGATTATGTAATAAGGGCATTTGTTTATCTTATTGCAATAATGGCGGCAGCTGACGTTTTAGACATTGAGTTCCTTTCTGAGTATCTTCAGATGATAGTAGCTTATATACCAAGTGTACTGGCGTTTGCAGCTATTTTGATTGTAGGATTCATCTTAATTGATTTCTTTGCAGATTTCCTTCAAGATATGGGGCATGTTGGCGATGTACAGTTTATGAAGCCAATGATATCAGTAATGAGAATATTCCTTTACTTAATGGTGCTTATATTAGCTTTGACCCAACTTAGAGTAGATCTTACTATAATATACATATTAATAGAACCACTTGCTTGGGGAATAGGCTTAGGTGTAGGCGCTGCAATTGCTATTATTGTTGGATTTGGCCTTAAAGACAAAAGTCCAGAAATTTTAAATAATTTTATGAGCAAGGTTAAGAAAGAATAATATTTTAATTTTTTCCTTTTTTTAATTTAAGTTCAAAAACCATATAAATGTGCTTTCTATACTTTTCTTATGGTAGACTATAACTTAGCATTTAAAAAACCATTTTCAGATTTTAGAAAGCTCATCATTGGGATAGTCCTTAATATTATTCCAATAGTTAATTTGATTTCTTACGGGTATATTTTAGAGAGCTCAGATATAAAAAGGAGGGAGCAGTCTGACACGATGTCTGAATGGGAGGATTTCAGCGGATTTTTCATTAAGGGACTTTTGAGCTTCATTATAATTCTTATATACTCGATTCCAGTAATTATCGTAGGAGCAATTGTCTTAATCGTGGGACTTGTGCCTTTTCTCAGTCAAGTTACAACTATAGGCCCTCTAGGCGTCCAAATGGAAGCAACACCAGAAATTTTTTCAGCCTATATTCCCAATATAGTGGCCATTATCCCTCTATTAATAATTTTATTGGTATTATTACTTATAGTGGGATACATCACCCCTGTTGCAGTCTTAAACTATATAAAGTCCGATAATTTTTCTGAAGCTTTTAATTTCAGTCAGATAACTAAGTACATATTTACTGGAGATTATATCATAGTATGGCTTCTCTCCTTAGTTTTGAACATGGTTTTAGTGGGGTTATTGTCTGAAATACCCATATTAGGGACTGCAATAGGATCATTTATATCTGGAATGATTGGAACATCCCTTATAGCAGGCGCTATGATAAGTATAGACAAAAAGAATTAATTATTTATTTTTTAATTATTTTTAACATTTTTTGGTGCTCAATTGATCGAAAAAGAAAGGGTAAAATTATTGAATAATAAAAATGAAAAAAATGGCGACTATATTTTGTACTGGATGCAATCATCTCAAAGAACTGAGTTTAATCATGCACTGGAATATTCAATAATAAAAGCAAACTCTCTAAAGAAACCGATTTTAGTTTTTTTTGGTTTAACAGAAAAATTTCCAAATTCTAATTTAAGAAATAATTCTTTCATGCTTGAAGGTCTATACGAAGTTAAAAAATCCCTAGAAGAAAGAAACATTGAATTTGTAATATGGCATAAATCACCCGAAATTGGGATTATCAATATCTCTAAAGATGCATCACTTGTCGTTGTGGACAAAGGTTATCAAAAGATAGAAAGAAGTTGGAGACAATATTCTAGTGATAGTCTCGACTGCCCACTTATTGAAGTTGAAACCAATACTGTTGTTCCTGTGGAAGAAGTATCAAAAAAAGAAGAATATTCGGCTGCAACTATAAGGCCAAAAATTAAAAATATAATATCTAAATACATGATTCCTTTAAGCATGAACGTGCCTATTAAAAACCCCTCTGGAATTGATTTTGATTCCCTAGATATAGAAGATCTTGAGGGGCTAATCCAATCTCTTAAGCTTGATAAAAGTGTAAAATCGACCCCTGAATTATTAGGAGGGACTTCAGAGGCCAAAAGCCATCTCGATTATTTCATAAGGAACAAATTGGATCGATACGATCAATTAAGGAATAATCCCAATCTTAGCTACTTATCAAATATGAGCCCATACCTACACTTTGGCCAAATATCTCCTCTTTACATTGCATTAAAAGTTTCTCAAACGGACAGTCCGGGAAAAGATTCTTATTTAGAAGAGTTGATAGTTAGAAGAGAATTAGCTATAAACTATACATATTACAATCAAAATTATGAGTCCTTTGAGGGATTACCTGATTGGTGCAAAAGAACGTTAAGGTTACACGAAAAAGACCTTAGAGATTACGTTTACTCAATTAAAGATTTTGAAAATTCCAACACGCACGATCCTTATTGGAACGCTGCTCAAAATGAAATGGTTTTTACTGGCAAAATGCACGGATATATGAGAATGTATTGGGGCAAGAAGGTTATTGAGTGGTCAAAAACTCCTGAAGAAGCCTATCAAATTCTTATACATTTAAATGATAAATTTGAGCTGGATGGTAGGGATCCAAATGGTTATACAGGAATTGCTTGGTGTTTTGGAAAACATGATAGGCCTTGGAAGGAAAGAAAAATATTTGGAAATATTAGATACATGAATGATAAAGGCTTAAAGAGAAAGTTTGACCCAGACGCTTATGCGAAAAAGATAAATGATTATATTTCAAATATTTAACTATGAACAATCAAGATGCAATTGGAAAAGTTTTTCCCAAACTTACTGCTTACTCTCTGGCAAAAAACGAAGTAACCCTCCCAGACATTTCAATTGGTAAAGTCACACTTATTGGGATAGGTTTTGTGAGAGAGGCACAAGACGCTTTAGATTCTTGGTCAGCCCCATTTGAGAAAAGATTTCAATATGATGATGGCTATATCTATTATGAAGTTCCTATGATCAAGGGAATGTGGAAGATATTTAAAAGCTCCATAAATGAGGGTATGAGATCAGGCATCCCCACAAAAAAACATAAAAATGTTATAACTTATTATGGAAACTATAGCTATTATA
>PWMA01000182.1 GCA_003558335.1 Candidatus Methanofastidiosia archaeon
AAACTTCATTAATCAATATATCTTTACCAATTAGGCTTTTGAATTTTTCTAGAGGATAAATTACCAAGTTTATCTCAATCCCATATGTCTTTGACATCTCCTTTATTTTTTTAGATTCTCCGCTACCTGCCAAAAAGATGTCAAGGTCAGAATCTTCCATCGCCTCCCCTTTGGCATACGATCCAAAGATAAGGCCAATACCATCGATAAAAGGTAAGACCTTTTCTATTACCTCTTTTACTAAAATATTTTTTTCTAAGAACACAGCGGTCTTATACGATTCAGCCAACGTAATGTAGTAAATATTAAAGCCGTCCTTTCTTAAAACATATGATTTTATCTTACCTCTAACTGTTGATTGTAAAATTCTTTTATCTTCTAAATTCTCTAAAACTAACTGTGCTGTTCTTGGGCTTATGTTAAGAGCTCTATTTACCTCTCTTACATAGAAATCTTTTCTGTAACCATATGTGAAAAGAGAGAGAACTTTGAGATGATTCTCAGATACGTCTAGATTATTGTTTAATAATTTATACATATGTATATTTTATAATACAATAATATTTAAAGTTTTGGGCAAAAGAAACTATAATGAGTCTCTAAGAGACATAAGAAACTTCCTTTAAGATTCTATTTTTTATCCTATCTTTTAAAGCAGGCCTTGTCACTATCTCAACTTCTACGCCAATCTTTTCTTTTAGGTAGTCTTCCATGTCTATTAGTTTAAAATAATCAATAGGCCTTTCAAAGTCAACAAGTAGGTCAATATCGCTATCTTCAGTCTCTTCACCTCTAGAATAAGAACCAAAAAGCCCCATGCTTGAAACCCCATAATTTTCTTTTAAATAGGGGAGCTCTCTTTTCAAGACTTTGATTACCTCTTCTTTTGTTTTCATCAATTAAGTTATGTGTCACCTACTATATAAAATTTAACTATCGTCGTGATTCTAATATACTCTCAATCTAAAATAACTTGAATATGATTTTTTAAGGTTTATAGACATTCAAGAAATCTACTTTTTGGAAATCTCCATCGTTTGTTACAATATTTTCAATGTTATAGAATTTGCAAGTAGCTGCATGGGTTGCATCATTTGGCAAAAGTCCATACTCTTTTGATAATTCCAGACTAAATTTGGAGATCTGTTTTCCTATGTTTAATATCTCGATTCCATCGTAAAGATATATCTCCTCAATAGCTTTAATTGACTTTTTTAATCTAGGAATTATTTCAGGATTTTCTTTTATATAAACTTTTGATTTAGTTAGATCTATTTTCTTTGTTTCAGAAATTTCAATCATTATTAATTTATAAAATAGTTCATTTATTACTAAAGGCGATAAAAAACCTTTAAGTTCTCCATACTTAACTTTAGAGATGTAGCTATTACAAGCTTTACTAAACTTGTTATTAGATTTCAACGTGTATAGAAATATGTTTGTATCTATGAAGGCATTTTTTTGCAATAGATTTATATTGAAAATCAAAATACATCCTCGTCTTCTAATATTTCTTCGAATAATTCATCAGAAATTTCAAAACTTACGCTGAAAGCAGATTTCTCAGGAATTTTATCCTCGATTTTAACTAAAACTTCCTTATCTTCTATCTCAATCTTTTCAAGAGGATAGATAATTCCGTCCTTTATCCTGGCATTGATAATTATTCCCATGAACATTGTATTGAATTAAATGTATTTAAACATTACCATCAATTCTTTGAGATGCCTTAGAAAATATAGTTATTAAAACTTATGGTAGATATTATTTTAGTATAAAGACTACTTAAAAAGAGCCACCGTAAGGTATGAAGTCTTAAACGAGTATTTAAAATTTCGATCCCAAAAAGACCAGAGTACAAAGATTTAAATAATATTGTAACATAAATATTACATATGTTACAAAATTGTAACGATTATGAAATAATATTGGCTTTACTTAGTGGAGAAAGTCATATACGGGAGATGGCAAGGCAGCTAAATACAAATCAGACCACAGTTAAAAGAAGGCTTGACCACCTCTACGCTCAAAACATAGTTGATTATAGGGTAGAGGGAAAGAACTATGTTTACTTTATTAAAAAAAGCCTTGAGGCAAGAAGCTTTGTAATAATGTCTGAAGGTTACAGATTACTAGTTTTTTTACAAACCTATCCTAAACTAAGAGGTATAATAAAAAATATTATAGAAAAAGAAAATATTGAAATGGCTATAATCTTTGGCTCCTATGCCAAAGGAATTCCTAAAACCTCAAGTGATATAGATGTTTATATTGAAACAGAAAATCTTAATTTAAAAAAAGAAATTGAGTCGATGGATTCAAGGATAAATGTAAAAATAGGAAGATACGACAGAGAAAACTTATTAATAAAGGAAATAGAACTAAATCATATAATTATCAAAGGGATTGAAAAGTTTTATGACAAAAACAGATTTTTTGGTTAAGCTTTTTCATGAGAAAAGATATATACCTTTAGATTTTAAATATTACAAGGAGTTAAGATGTCACAAAATAATTTGAAGGAAGCATTAAGGTGGTTTAGGCAAGCTGAAAAGGATTTAGAAAGCGCCTACAATAGCATAAAAAATTCTAGCTATGATTGGGCATGCTTTCAGTCACAACAGGCAGCTGAAAAATCATTGAAGGCTTATCTTTATTCAAAAGGACGTAGAAAAATCATTACTCATTCTATTTTGGAACTTGTTCTTGAAGCGTCAAAATACGATAACAGTTTTAAAGACCTTAAAATGGATTCAAAACATCTGGATGGAGTTTACATATCTTCACGATATCCAAACGGCGTTACGGAAGACTTAGCACCTTACGAGTATTATGAAGAGGAGGATGCAAGTATATGCACGAAATATGCAGAATCGATATTGGAAAAGGTGAGGAAGTCTATAGAGAGATAGATGCTAAACTAAGGGATCTATTAAACATCTTAAGACAAAGATACAAGATAAAGAGAATAATTGCATTTGGGTCATATGTAAGAAGAGACCTAAATGAGGGCAGTGACATTGATATAGTTATTGTAGGAAATTTTGAGGGAAAGCAATACAAAAGAATAGCCCAAGTATTGGGATTGGTAGACCTTCCTGTCGAGCCTCTATGTTACACTGAGGCAGAGTTTGAAAAAATGATAAAAAATGAAAATCCGTTTATAACTACGGTCTTAAGAGAAGGTGTAGACCTATAATACCTATTCCGGCGGCATCTTGATTATGCCCCGCCTCATTAAGAGGTCTGCCTCATCCCTTGCTCTTTTTATAGTGCTTTCAGCTATTTCATAAAGCTCGTGTTTGTTGTATTTTGCTCTTGCTATGCCCTGCTCTATCGCCTTCATGCCGACTGCAACTGCCTCCCTTGGGAATACCTCCCACTCGCTCATGCTGGGAACTATATACTCTTCAGATAGCCCCTTATCCTCTGCAGTTCTTGCTATCTCTAAAGCTGCTGAAACACACATCTCATCTGTAATAGTCTTTGCACGAACATCCAAAGCCCCTCTAAATACGCCTGGAAAAACAACAGAGTTATTGATTTGATTTGGAAAATCGCTTCTTCCTGTCCCTATGATTCTAGCGCCTGCCTCTTTTGCTACCCAAGGCCATATCTCTGGAATAGGATTTGCTGAGGCAAAAACAATCGCATCTTCAGCCATACCCTCTACCTCGTGTTTTTTTATTGTGTCTGGTCCAGGCCTAGACGCAGCTATACAGACATCTACCCCTTCTAGTGCTTCCTTTATGCCTCCGCTTCGCTGCTCTTTGTTAGCGCTTATACATAGGTCCCACTTGAAAGGATTGTTTTTTTTATCCTCTTCTAAATCTCTTCTGTATGCATTTAGTATACCTTTTGAGTCAATAGCTATTATGTTCTCTTTTTTAGCACCTGCAGCAATCAAAATTCTGGCTGTTGCAATGTTTGCCGCCCCTGTTCCAACGAGAGCGATAGTCGCCGCACCTAGTTTTTTTCCGACAACCTTTAATGCGTTTATAGTTCCTGCAACTTCGATTGTGGCTGTTCCTTGTTGGTCATCATGCCAAACTGGTATGTCCATATCTTTGTCAGACCTCAAACTGTCCAAAACGAAAAAGCATTTCGGCTTTGCGATATCCTCTAAATTTATACCTCCAAATGTAGGCTTCAAAAGTTTGCAAGTTTCAATTAGTTTTTTTGGATCCTTTGTGTCAAGACATATTGGGTATGCATCTACACCTCCAAGATACTTAAACAAAAGCGCCTTTCCCTCCATTACAGGCATCGCAGCTTCCGGCCCGATATCTCCAAGGCCTAAAACCCTTGTCCCATCTGAAACAATCGCAACAGCGTTACCTTTGTTGGTGTACTCAAACACGCTCTCCTTATTCTTGTGGATAGCCTTACAAGGCTCAGCAACGCCTGGAGTATACCATATCGCAAAGTCTGTAAAATCTCTTATGCAGACCTTTGGCGTTATCTCGATCTTTCCCTTGTAAAAGGGGTGAAGTTTCATCGCATCTTCTGCAGGCTTTGAAGCCTTTTTAATTAAATCTTCTTTAGAGGTTTTATCCATAAAAAATCACCATCAAATATTTAATATCTTTTTTGCCTTTGGTATGTTCTTTTCTACCTCTCTTACTACTTCTGAGTAGAGGCTATTTCCCTCGCTATCGATTGCAACAGTCAACGGCCCAAACTTTTCACCTTCTAAAACCCAAAGAGCTTCAG